>NZ_CALMPD010000288.1 GCF_937871865.1 uncultured Legionella sp. | reverse complement strand
AAGATGATCAGTTACATCATTGCAAAGCTCTGTAATAGATGTTTGATCATCAATACTCTTGGTACTCTTTTGAAATGCAATTAGCCCACAATTTTCTTCTTTCAAACAATAAAAGGAATTTCCGTTTTTTAAATAATTATAGGATTTAAAGAATGGTTTAAGGGTTTTTATAAGGATTTTTATAGCCTTGCCTCTTTGCAATTTCTTGCGCCATTGAATTTTCCATCCAGAGCTGAGTCTATACATGACAATCTTAATTAATAGTCCATATTTATATTTCTTTTTCCCGCAATCAAATCATCTGCGATTTCATTTAGCCTTTTATAACAAAGAGCAAACTCAGCTCCATCTTCCATCTTATTCAAAATTAACAGTATTCTCAAAAACTCTACATCTTGCTCCTGAGAGCCGTCGATATAAACTTCATGTGCCCAAGCCCCTATTTCTCTAATGTCCTCTTCACAACCTACTCTCTCTTTCAATTCTTTGCCAAAGCTAACTCTAGTATGCATTATTTAAATCCTCTTTTTTCTGCGCCAGTAGGTGGGTAATGTTGGGCTCTTAAATTCTGTCCATCTAAGGATTTAGGGTGAACCCTATTCACATTACCTTGATGATCGTACGACTCGGCCCAAGTTCTAACTTGTCCTGTCTTGGTATTGTGTTCAGTTACGTAAGAATTTCCTCTGGTTGGTCCTGGTGTTCTTGATGAGCGTTCAACATCATAATAACGAATGCGGCCATCTGCAAATGTTTGAGTTTTTACGGCAGTTAATTGTGCATTCTGCAAAATTCTTAGTTTATGATTTAAAGCATGCTGAGCATTAACATTATTTAATGCACTACCACCGATACGGTTACCATTTAAAGGAGCATTACCTCCCTGTTTGAAGTTAATCCGTGATTGAATATTAACACCACCATACACAAGAAATGAGTGTCGTAAAGTTCCGGCGGTATTGTCTTGACTCACATCATGGCGAACGCTCGCAGGTACCCAAAACATTCACCTTTTAAATCAACTTCTTTATCCTCTTTTTTCGTCCAGAAATCCGGTCCTATATCAGTGCTGCTACGGCACACTTGCGACAAAGCCCAATTATAATCTAAACTAAGCTATACCATTCTTCAGGGGTAGAAAACCAAATACCTTTAATTTTTTTTCTCTCAAATTCTTGCTTTATTTTTTCTGATACTAATAAATTGCTTATATATTCCTTATCCCGAGCTATTTGCAGACTCCCCATGCAATTAGGCTTATAGGTTAGATACTTAAATCCAAGAATAGTATTAGGAGCATTTCCCCCCATAAATTCGCAAATTGATTTTTCATGATCAATCCCAACAAAAGTTTTTGTTACATTTAAGAGTTTGTAATCATTTATGACACCGTCTTTACAATGTACTTCAGTATCAAAAAATTGAACTTCATCAGGAGCTAATTTAATCAATAAATCAATTATTTTTTGATTTACTAGTGGTGATGCGCAATTATTGGGAATTGCATCAAACTTACTGATGACTTCTATTTTAGTCATTTCATGCTCAAATACACATTTCGATTTAATTTCATTAAATGCCACCTCAGCGCCATTTAAAAATAAAAAACGATCTGGAGAACGGTTTCGATTATATTCTGCAATCATTTTGTTTGTACAATTTTTAGTTTTCATCCAAAGATAGATCATTGGTATTCCCATTCTCTTATAAATTATTTTATTTAGCCCAGGGCCGAGGTTTAACATATAGATCCGTTATTCCATTGCGTAAGTTCTGTCTCTCATTGACTATCATATTGCGAAGCTGCTCACGATATTGTGTTTGACTCCAACCTTGTGCTTTTCCTTGTATTAAAATTTGATCCATTTTTGCTGCGACAGCATCCATTGCCATTTGTGTATGTTTACCACTGTGGAGAGAACGATTTTCATGATGAGATTTCTTTCCATCTGGTAAAAATATCCTATTAACTTTAGAGTTTATATCTTTTCTATTATTAAATCCTGCTTTTTCTAATAGCTCATGATTCTTGGTTGCCTTATTAGTATGACTCACTATATGATGACTCTGAAATCCTCTGGTAATCTCTCTACGATTAAAATTTCCCGCACCAACACGGTTACCACTTAAAGAACTATTTCCTCCAGGAATAATATTAATACGAGACTGAATATTAACACCGCCATAAACAAAAAATGAGTGTCGTGAAGTTCCGGCGGTATTGTCTTTGCTCACATCATGACGAACACTCGCAGGAACCCAAAAACATTCACCTTTTAAATCAACTTCTTTATCTTCTTTTCCCAAATTAATTTTAGCGAAACCTGATTCACTTTTATCTTTTAATTCTTTGATTTGTCTTAACTGCTCACACGCTTCTTCATTTGCAATACGCATCGCTGCTGCATCACCATCATCATCTATGGCTAGAGCAATATCATGGATTGAGCGATTTAGATAATGTGTATGAATTTTTTGCTGAAGATTTTTCTTTGTGTTCGATACAAGTTCATTTGCTAAGGGATTCATATCTCCTTGCATAAAAGATCTGATTGAGTCCGATGAACACGAAGGAAATAACTCTGTTAATTGTCGACGAATTTCTGTGCACTTAGAATCCGATAGCTTCTTTGCAATTGTTGCTCTCGTGGGGATTGCATCCGTAATTCGTGAAGATGAAGCATGTGGATTAGCCTTCGAAAGTGCGTCGTACATACGAGTATGTTCCTCATTCACTTCCGGTGAATATTCGCTAAAAGTTAATGATCCAATTTGACTTTTAATGTGATTTAAATTGTTGCACTGCTCTCTCTTTAATGCAGAGGTGGACATATCCGCTCTCCAGAGCTGGAATTGGGACGTAATGTTTTTACGAATCTCGAGATAACTTTCATTGTACTTTTTATAAGCCTCGGTATTTGGTGGCGTATTTTTTGATGACGTATTCAATAAAAAGTTCAAAGCATCTAGGGACTCCTGGTTGCTTTGACGAATGCTACTT
>NZ_CALMPD010000287.1 GCF_937871865.1 uncultured Legionella sp. | reverse complement strand
GCAGGAGTTAAAAAATATGGCTTGCTAACGAGTGGCGTGCGTAAGGTGAGTAATAGAGCCAAAGGCTTTTCTTTTTCAATAAGCTTTGTGGTTATTATGCCAATTGCTTTTCCCCCATGCTCTTTAATGGTAGTAGCTAAAAGCCCCATCATTCCTAAGCTTGAACCACCGTATATCAGAGTAAGCCCCATATCAGCTAATTCTTTAGCTAATGAAACTACTGTTTCACTAAATTGGTTATTATTGCCAGAGTTAGCCCCCAGATAAACACAGGCTGATTTCATTGATATCTCTATTTGTTTTAAAGACTAAAGAGGATAGATTATAAAGCCAAATGATGTAATACGTAAAAAACACTCAGGCTAAGATATTTATTTAATTCGTATCTTTGGAAGCCCTTAGTTATTTCTCATTTGATTTAGTCGAGTCGCCACATTTTAGCCGCTTCATCTTTCCATGAAATTTGGGCTTTTACCAAGGGCAGCCAAAACGTTGAAAGGACTTTATTTTAATTCATTAAGCATCTCGAGGAACCTTTATTCTGAAATTTTGGCTCAGGTTTTGGTATTAGGTAAGGCTATTAAAATAATTACATCATATTGTTTCTATTGTTTTGCATGGCATCAATTTCTTTGGTACTTAGTGATGAAATCATTTGTGCATAATCTGGATTGCTCAGCACCTTAACTCGTTCGTGGAGGCTCAAATCGTTCCAATATGTTTGTGTGCTGATATGTAGTTCTTCTGTAAATCGCAGGGGTCTGGAATCGCGAGATAGTTGATTGGTTAACTGGGGGCTGAGTTCCTTTAATTCATGATAATTCAACCGAACAAAGGGACGCAGGGGAATAGGGATAGGAGTAATGACTAGTTTTATATGATTGATATTTAAGTCAGTTGGCAAGTGAGGGTTTTTTTCTCTGAATTCCGGATAGGTGAGGTTATCTTCCCAGGTTCTTCCTGCAATGATAAGGGTTTGTTCTGAACAATCTACCTTCCTTTTTTTTTGAATTAATTTTTTTATATCCATGCTGGTCACGGTATTGATATTTTCTACATTAATACCAATAAATTGTCCCATTAAGGTTTTCAGAAAAAGATGCATGATCAATTCTCCTTAATTAAGACAAGCAATATTCTTAAGTATAATACAATTAAGGTATGATGGTTGATTAAAGTTGAGTTTGGTTAAAAAATTGATCTTATTGCGTCCTGTTGCAGATTAATGAGAATGTTTTCTTTCCCCATTCGTATAATATTTAACACTCAGCCTACAATTTTAAAAATTCTTAAAAAACAAAATGGAATCCTTGATTGCGTTTCGAAGTGCAATCAAGTTTCTGGCTCTTAATAGTAGAGTAGGGATGCGATTACTTAATTGATTAACCCCCAGGCATAGGATTTTTAATGTTTTCCTGTATATGATCCAATAGCTCAGACGTTTCCGTATTATGAACGTGAAAGAATGACTTGTTCATTGCATAGTTTATTGCCCCTTTTACCAGCAAACCGGCTCCAAGAGTTAATACACCTAATGCCATATTGATTAAAAACTCAGACCAGTCGCGGTGTTGGTCAAGGACTTCATGAGCATCTTTAAATAGTTTATTACATCGTGTTTCATAAGTTTGATAAGTTTTTTGTGTTGGGTTGTTTAAATAAGTCTTCCCAGCCAAACCCAATTGGGTATGAAGAGTATTTGCCGCATCCCATGCCAGTTCAAGGGCTTTAAATTGTTCCGGGTTATTACGATGTTTTTCTTTTCGCTTGGCCAGGTTATCCATTTTTTTTTCTAATAAGTCGAGCTGTAATTTGAATTTATTCTGTGCTTCAATTTTCAGAGTAATGATCTGCATTTTATCTTTAGCAGTATGAGGCTTGTCTGTATTATTTTCTTTGGTACTGACAGGTGAGCTTTCATCTGTTTTTTGGTGTTTGGTCCGTTCGTTTGTCAGTTGATGTTTCAACTGTTCTTGTTGTTCCAATAGCCGTTTTGCCTCGAGTTCTTTAGCTAGTTGTTCGCTGGCCAGTTGAAGCTCCGCTTGTTCTTGCGTCTGATGTTCTGAAAAATCCCTCTCTCCATTCAGATGAACACTTCTGTAACTTTCCTCAGTTAATTTTTTTGCTAGCAATTCACTCGCCAGGATATCTTTTTCTTCCTGTTCTATTGCTAAACGTTCTTGTTCCAGTAATTGCTTGATCAATTGTTCACTGGGATCTGGTTCCTCGCGTGCGAGATCCGCTTGAGAATCCTCTGATTGTACTTCGTCGTCTGCTGCTATCAAAAGAGCATGTGGTTTATCGGCATCAGATAGTCTTTGAGCCAATAATTCGCTTTCTCGTTCCAGTCTTTCTTTTTCCTGTAGTGCTGAAAGATACTGTTCATGTAGTTCTTTAACCAGTTGTTCACTAGGCGCGGTTTCAGTATCTAAGACGCTTCTGTCTAATTTTGCATCATTTATTTCAGTAGTTAAAGATTGAGGAACCTTACTTATTAAAAAATTGACGAGTTGTTGTTGAATTTTATTTAATAATGGCTTTTTCCCTTCATCAGCTTTAATCCAGCGCTCGAAAATTTGATTTGAAGGAACTGGTTCAAATTCATATTCTCGAATGAATTCTTCGGTGTATCGAGACAAATTTTTACCCAGGAGGGAAACAGCAAGCTCTTTGGGAACTGAATTAATATTAAATAGGTATTTAAGTACTTGGGTTGCTGCAATATTTAGTTCTGCACAATCTACGTCTGATTGAAAAGTTGGTTCTACAATTTGTTCATTTATTTGAACATGTTTTTTAAGCAAATTAAACCCACAAGGATTTACAGCCGGGTTCTCACCCAAAAGCTGAATGATCATATCCAGTTGAGTGTCATTTTGAGCTTGTACATTAATGCTTGCTTCACCTTTATTGGTTCTTTCCCAATGACCTCCCGCTTGAGCACCATCAATACCTCCTTGATGATAAATCTCAATCTCAGATATTGGTTGCTCGGATTTAAAGGTTACTGCTGGTTTTCCTTGAGGGTGATAGGTGAGACTAAACCCTAAATGCTTGCTTACAAAGGTAAATAGTTCATCAGGAGACAAACTTGCATAACGGCTGGTCACGGGGCTTAATTCGGTTTTTGAATAGATGTACGATTCGGTATCAATGTCCTGAACCATTGCTAGCTTAGGAACCATTTCCTCGTTAGCCATTGCGTCTTTCATGAAGGAGCGCAACACCGGACCTAATATAATCTGAGTATCAAATGCATTATAGTGCTCTAAAAGATTTGCAAATTGTTTCCAGCTAAAGGTTTCTGGATGTAATTCATAAAACGCGGCAAATTTGCTTTTTAATCGCTCGTATTGAGCATTATGATGATTATCATAGTGCTCATCTGCAGCAAATTTTACTACTTCATTTTTTACTTCAGGAGTAAGTGCATGTAATGGGCAGTTATTTAATACGGCCGATAGCTTGGGAAAAGGCATACATTGTGCTCCAATAATATATATAACTAAGTATAGGGCAAATTAGTTAAGGGAATATTAAGCCATTATGGTTAAAATTTGCAACTAAGTCATATCATAAAAACACGTGTTTATTTACTAAACAACATCGATATTTTGCTATGTGGCACTCAGTCAGGGTTCTAGTTGGAGTTAATAATAAACTTAGAGATCTTCATGCGAGGTATATCCCCTGAGATAGTTTTTCTCTACAATAGAACTTTAACTAAAATTAAAGCAATTATGTATAAACCATTAGCCCTTTTTATAGGATTGCGTTACACCCGATCTAGAAAAAAGAATCATTTTGTTTCTTTTATTTCCTTAAGCTCCATGCTCGGTATTGGTATGGGAGTGATGGTGTTGGTTACTGTGCTCTCCGTGATGAATGGCTTTGATCATGAAATTCATAATCGGTTTTTTGGTATGGCGCCTGAAATCACAGTCACAGGACCTGATGAGAGGTTAGCTGACTGGCAAGCACTGGAACAAAAAATTCAAGGCATTCCTCAGATTAAAGCGGTAGCTCCTTATGTTGGCGGCCAGGGACTGTTAACTCATGAAGGTCAAGTATTGCCTATAGTTCTGACTGGAGTGTTGCCAGAAAAAGAAATCACCGTGACTCATCTTAATGATAAGTTACTGGCTGGTGATATGAAAAACCTGAATCATTTCGGCATCATTTTGGGTAAAGGCCTGGCTGATACTTTAGGGCTTATGATGGGGGATAAGGTCACTATCATGATACCTCAGGCAACAGTGACTCCAGCAGGTATGATCCCGCGCTTTAAACGATTTACTGTTGTTGGTGTTTTTTCGGCTGGCAGTGGTTTTAACTTTGATACCAAGCTGGCTTTTATCAATATTGCTGATGCGCAGAAACTGTTGCAACTTGGGGATGATGTTACTGGTTTGAAAATGAAAATTGATAATGTATATCAAGCCCCGGAGCTGTCAGATAAATTATCCAATTTGTTAGGCGAAGAGTATCAGGTTGGGAATTGGACACAGCAATTTGGTGCCTTTTTTGAAGCAGTCAAAATGGAAAAAACCATGATGTTTCTGATTTTGATGCTCATCATCGCTGTTGCTGCATTTAATCTGGTGTCGTCATTAGTAATGGTGGTTAATGACAAACAGGCAGAGATTGCGATATTAAGAACTATTGGGGCAACGCCATCAACTATTCTCTGGATATTTATTGTGCAAGGAATGATGGTGGGGATAGTCGGGACTGGCATCGGTTTGGCGGGTGGTCTGGTACTGGCAAAAAATGCTACTGCGATAGTGAATTACTTACAAAATCTGTTTAATGTGAAAGTATTGTCTTCAAGTATCTATTTTGTTGATTATTTACCTTCTGAAATTTTGTTCAGTGATCTGTGGCACGTTTGTGTTATGGCTTTATTAATGAGCTTTGCCGCGACTATATACCCAGCCTGGCGCGCTTCAAAAACAGTGATTGCGGAGGCCTTACATTATGAGTGATTCTATTCTTCAAAGTAAAAAATTATATAAATCTTATAATGATGGTGCTTCTAAAGTAGAAGTATTGAAAGGAATTGATTTGCATATTGCCCAGGGCGATAGTATCGCAATCATTGGGCCCTCAGGTTCAGGAAAGAGTACTTTATTGCATTTATTAGGCGGCTTGGATAAGCCTACCAGTGGAACTGTCAGTATTGGTGATGTGGAATGGCAAAAAATAAATGAAAAACAGCGTTGCCGTTTGAGAAATAAAAAACTGGGATTTGTGTATCAGTTTCATCATTTGTTGCCTGAATTTACTGCACTTGAGAATGCAGTCATGCCTTTATTAATATCCGGCATGACGGTAAAGGAGGCAGAACACCAAGCCAATGATATGTTGGAGCATGTGGGGTTAAAACATAGAACGGGGCATAAACCCGCCCAGCTTTCCGGAGGAGAGCGTCAACGTGTTGCTATTGCCAGAGCATTAGTCCATCAACCCAATTGTGTCTTGGCAGATGAGCCAACAGGAAATCTGGATCAAGCAACCGCAACAAAAGTTTTTGATTTAATGCTGGATCTTAATAAAGAAATGAAAACAGCATTGGTTATAGTGACCCACGATCAGGACATTGCCAAACGCATGGATAGAGTGTTGGTATTACATGAAGGAAGATTGATGATACAGGATTAGTTTCATAACAAGGAGTAATAAGGATGTTAACAAAAAGTGATGAAAAAATTACAGACAGGCTGACAGAGGAAGTTAAGATTCCGCTTAGCCCATTCCTGTTGTTATTAAAAAGAGGAAAGCCCGTTTCATGTCCATTTGCGGGTTCTACCTCTTTGGCAACAATAGGTGATAATCAAGAGATAAATAGTCTTCCAGCTTCGCGCAGGGCGTTCATTCCTAACAGTGCGTTTGATAAAGATGAATATGATCTTATAGATACAGGACTTCCTGGTTTTAAGGGATTTCGAGCAACCAGCAATCGATTTAAATATTCAGCTCCAGATAAAGGACCCACTCAGTTCGCTTATGATAATAGCGAAACTGAGTGTAATAAGCTTTGTCCTTAATTGGAATTAATAGTCTGCGTGTCCTGGTGTGCGTGGGAAGGGTATTACATCACGTACATTGGCGACACCCGTTACATAACTGATCAAGCGTTCAAAGCCTAAGCCGAATCCAGCATGAGGTACAGTACCGTAACGGCGCAGATCTCTATACCATTGGTAGTGATCTTTATTCAGATTACATTCATCCATACGTTTATCCAGAATATGCAGTCGTTCTTCACGCTGACTTCCTCCGATGATTTCACCAATGCCTGGAGCCAGAACATCCATAGCTGCCACGGTTTTCTCATCATCATTAAGTCTCATGTAGAATCCTTTGATCTCTTGCGGATAATTGGTCAGAATGACGGGCTTTTTGCAATGTACTTCTGCCAAATAACGTTCATGTTCGGATTGCAAATCAAGACTCCAACTAACGGGATATTCAAATTTGTGATCACAGGATTCTAGAATTTTAATGGCATCTGTATAGGTCATCACCTCAAAATCAGCTTCTGCCATACGTTCCATACGTTCGATACAGCCAGTATCAACAAACTGATTAAAAAATTCCATATCATCAGCACGTTCATCAAGAACGGTTTTACATAAGTAGCGTAACATGCTCTGGCTTAATTCACAGATATCATGCAGGTTAGCGAATGCAATTTCGGGTTCAATCATCCAGAATTCAGCCAGATGGCGACTGGTGTTTGAATTTTCTGCGCGGAAGGTTGGGCCAAAAGTGTAGACTTTGGACATAGCCATACAATAGGCTTCAACGTTTAATTGGCCAGAAACGGTAAGAAAGGTTTCTTTACCGAAAAAATCTTTACTGAAATCAATCTGACCTTGCTCATTTTTAGGAATATTTAACATATCCAGGGTCGATACGCGAAACATCTCACCAGCACCTTCACAATCGCTGGCAGTAATAATAGGGGTATGAATCCAGAAAAAGCCTTGTTGGTCATAAAACCGGTGAACGGCCTGGGCTAAACAATGACGAATACGGGTTACGGCACTAATTGTATTGGTGCGTGGGCGTAAATGAGCTACATCTCTTAAAAACTCCAGGGTATGCCGTTTGGCTTGCACAGGATAAGTATCTGGATTTTCTACCCAGCCAACTACTTCAATATGGTCTGCCTGTATTTCAAAACGTTGGCCTTTTCCTTGAGAAGCGACTAGTTTTCCGGTGGCTATCATCGAGCAGCCGGCATTTAATTTGGTTACTTCTTCATGGTAATTGGATAATCCGTCGGTGGCTACTATCTGAATTGGAGAAAAACAGGAGCCGTCATGTAAGCTAATAAAAGATAAACCTGCCTTTGAATCGCGTCGTGTTTTAACCCAACCTCTTACCGTAACGGTTTCATCAACACTGATTTCACCATCCAGACATTGTTTTATGGTAAAGACTTCTGTCATTATGTACTCCAAAATCGGTAAAGACATTTATACTAGTATGCGATGATACACTAAATAAAATCAGTGGGGGAAGACTTTTAACGGCAGCTAGTCAATTGGATAAATCCTGTGCTGGAATTGAGGCAAATATCAATAAAATGTCTGGGTTATGATATAGCGCTCCGCTAAGCTTTATATTTCGTTGTCGGTTCCTTCATCTTCGGTCATGTGTTTCATGCACTCCCTCGATTCAATTCGCCAACGTCTCGTCTAAAACTTAGGGGACGCTATACTAGGCTTCAATGAAGCTGTATGGGGGATACAATACCTCCCCATCTATCTCTTCCTAAACTTGCAGTATGTTCTGGTTCAACCTCTTGTTCTTGCTTCATTGTTGCTGATGTATTTGTTGCGGCTATCACTGTAACCTTTTGGGTAACAACGTGTTCTTGAGTCGGACTAGGAGTTACGTTTGACTCTACTCTCGGTCCCAAAGCTGCCAAACCAGGAGATACTTCGTGGATGACTGAATATTTGGTCGTCATTCCTTTGGTTGGTTCAACACTTGCCTTTGGATCTGGATCATTCTTTTAATAATTGCAAGCGAAGCGTTTCTGTTGTGTTGGCTGTGATTTTACCAGGAGCATTCTCAATTACTACCTGAATAATGCTTGGGTTCGTTATTTTATCTTTCATATGTTCATGAGCATAAGCAGGGTAACTGCCCATAAGGCCTAACAATAACAGTGCCGATAAATACTGCATCAGAGGTTCTCCTTACATAAACAACATGAACAAAGCCATGCCAATCATCATTAAATTTTCAGTGAGTGAAATAAATCCTAAGGGTACATTACTGTCTCCGCCAACACAGGCACATTTTAATTCACGCTTATCGATATAAACTGCTTTAAAAACCGAAAGGGCACCTACCGTTCCTATGAATAGAGCAACTGGAATGGAAAGCCAATTCAGGGAGTTTGAGATCATCAATATCCCTGCTAAGGCCTCGGCAAAGGGATAAATGTAGCTGTAAGGAACCCAGCGTTTCGCCAAGAGATCGTAATTTAAAAACATGGTGGAAAAGCTTTCTATATTTTGTAGTTTTAGAAGCGCAAGAACAGACATGCTAAAGGCAATAAACCAGCCTAGCGCACGAGGCGTAATCGGATTTCCGGAAAAAGCGTAACTGGTGGACATCGCCATGAGTGCTGTGATGAAAAAGAGGGCAATCACGGGACGATAACTTTTTTCTTTGGGATCTGCTATCTTTTTGCCAAAATGACGACGTAAATCGTCATAACTTCCAATTCGCTCACCATTAATAAAAATCTGCGGGGTGGTTTTAACATCGTATTCTGCTTTCAATGCATCGATTTGCTCACGGGTTGTTAGCCAATTGTCCTCGATTTCATAGCCTTGGCGCTTCAATAAATCTTTGGCTTTTAGCCCATAAGGACACACATGATGCTCCATTACCATGCGATACACTACTGCTTTTTTACTTGAGATCTTATTCATCTTAAATGCTCTTTTATTGACTATAGTAATACTATAGAGTACGTACAATAGTACGGTGTCAAGTGAGGGATACAATGAGTGATAAAAAAATTGGTGAATTTGCCAAAATGTTTGGCCTTGGTGTAGAAACCATTCGTTTTTATCAGCGCCAAGGATTGCTTGACATTCCAGAGCAGAATAAGGATTTAAGTGGTATCAGACGTTATGGACAGCAGGATACACAACGGCTTAAGTTTATTCTTGCTGCAAAAAAAGCCGGATTCACCCTTAAGGAAATAAAATTATTATTAGGCTGCAATGCTACAGATGATCGCGAATACATCAGATATTTGTCTCAACAGCGTATCTGCATGCTTGATAAAAAAATGGCTGAGCTAAAGGAGGCGAGGGATTTTCTTCATCAATTAGTTAATGAATGCGAAACAAGTGTTACTCAGGAATGCCCAATTCTGAATTCTTTTGATAAAAAATAGGAATTATTATGAATGAGTTAAACTGGTTAGGTCAAAAAAACTGCTTAATATTGTGTTAAAATGAACTTATCTTGTTTCTCGGGAGTATCTCTTGCGTTTATTCATTTCCCAATCATGCCATGGTGTCAGATCTGGGCAAGCTTATCGCTCTATACCTAATCGAATAGATAATGGAAACAGCTCTATTTTTGTTTCCAGTTTATTTATTCATCTGGATGAGTGTGGAAATGATGTAGCTAAAGCGAAGGATACTGATGATCAAGTGATTATTGGATATACTAAAGACGGCATGGCTTTTCAAATTATTGTCGATGGTTTTTTTGGTGGTGATAGAGAGGCTGTATTTGCATTTGTATCCAATCATGTTGTTTCATTAATGGAACAGTATTCTAATGATCTTGGAACAAAAGAAGAGCCTGATGTGGTAACGGAATTGCTAATTAAGTCTATATATTCTCTAAGAAAAAAACATGCTGTCAGGGCTGAGTTTACTATGTCTCTTGCTATAACCTATCAACGAAACGATGCATTATTTTGTGCCGGATTTGGCATAGGTGATACTGGGATAGTAATTAAACGAGCGGCCAATGGAGTAATTGAGCAACTTGTGGCTCATACCGAAGTTGATGGGTTTAAAGATGCTTTTGACTCTTATTCTCAATCAGATATTGATTTAGTGATTCGTCGTAATACAGTTTTTAATACTAAAGTGATGCCTGGAGATGAGCTGGTGGGTTATACATACCTTCAACCGGAATTAGAACGACTGGTCGATACGATTGAAACAGGCTCGCTAAATAAGGTAGGCAGTAAACAAAGTGTAAAACATCTGGCTTTGGCATCAGAGTTTTTCAACAATCATTCTTCTTTATTTAGCCAGCTTTTGGCAATAGTTGAGGAAAGACAATCGGAATTGATTGTTCGTGCAAAAAAAGCAGAAGCAAACCAGAAATTTGGCGATGATTTTGCGGTTGGTAGTTTGATAATTCCGGATAAATTGTTTAGTCATCAATTACGATGTAATAGTGTTTCTATTGCTATTGAGCATGCTTTAATTTCTTTTGAACGTAAAATCGAAAGCGAATCCAGATGGTTTTTCGATTTGTTTAGTGGATTAAATAGGACACTAGAACAGGCTCAGCTTTATAAAAATTTGCTGGTTAAGTACCAAGCTGATTGTTTGATTTCATTAATAATCATACAAACCATGCTGAACAGCAAAGTAGAAAAGCAAATGAATCATTGTTTAATTGGGCATTTTGATTGTTCTCAGGAGGAAGTGTTTGACATGCTTGATGAATTAATCCGAAAAGAAATTAATTATCGCGCTAAAGAAAGGCAAGAGCTAAGCGAGGTATTGCCTCATCTCATCCTGGAGCTAAAAACTGACATTCAGCAGTTTATTAACAACCCCAAGAGAAATGATATACATGAAGTGTTAGAGCAGTTTTTAGCGACTGCTATTTCTCGTTCTCAAGTTAAATTAATGTGATTTTGATAGGAGAAGAATCAGTTGTACTTTCCTTCGGTTTAGAAAAGTAACGTCATTCTGAGCATCGTGAAGGATGTCCTGAGTCCCGGGAATTCTACGTGATGCTCAAGATGATAAATGGCTGTGAAGATTGCTCGATGAAATGGAAGAAGGCTGTTACTTTATGGTAAAAGAGCAGCAGATTGTTTGCTGTAACCGGTAAAGATTTTAATATTAATATGCGATGATAAACGAAATAGAATGACAGGGGTCATCATAATGCAACGAGCTTCACTGGTATTGCTTTGTTTTTATTCTTTTTTAGCTACGGCTGGCGATACAGTGTTAAAACTGTATAGGCCTTTTGGGGATGTAGTGGAGCAAATTGCTCCTGTAGTTATTAATAAAGTATCTGGTGAATGTTATTCCCAGTCTCAATTGATTAAGCGCGAAGATGCATGGCGTTGCCAAGCTAATGGCGTTGTTTATGACCCCTGTTTTGTGAAAACAGGGGTCATAAATAATGAAGCAGTCTGTCCCTTATCTCCATGGGAGGCAGACAGTACTAAAATCGAAGTAAGTACTTCTTTAAATAATGAATATCATATTCCTTTAGATATGTCTCGGGCTTTTCCTTGGGCAATTGAACTAGTAAATGGTGAACGTTGCCAGGCTATAGACAGCAATGAGTTTTATGATGCGATGCCAGTGCGTTATCGCTGCAGTAATAATAATGTGTTGATTGGTTATTTGCAGCGTTGTAAGAGTGTATGGAGTATGTTGGAAAAAACGCCCCAAGGTGTGGTTACTGTAGAATTCAGTAAAGCCTGGTTTTAATACCACTTATTTGAAGAGCGTTTTCATCTGAGCATGGGAAACTGCCATTAAGTTGGAATTTCACATTACTTCGTAGCCTGCATTAGCATCGCGTAATGCAGGAAACAGTACCACGTTATTGCTTCGGTCTCGTATTACGCGATGCTAATACGGGCTACCAAAGGTTGATTATTGCTTAATTCACATCTCCTTATGGGCATAAGGTCATTGGATAAA
>NZ_CALMPD010000286.1 GCF_937871865.1 uncultured Legionella sp. | reverse complement strand
CTGTCAGCGCTCGAACAACCTCTTTTAGCGGTGGTTGGCAGCAGAAATCCCTCGATTACCGGTTGTGAAAATGCAAAGAACTTTGCCAAAGAACTTTCAACACATGGAGTCACTATTGTCAGCGGATTAGCTTTAGGTATCGATGGCCAAGCCCATATGGGTTGTGTTGAAGCAGGAGGAAAGACAATTGCGGTGTTAGGCACAGGAATCAATTGCATCTATCCACGCCGGCACAGCAAATTAGCAGCACAAATACCTCAAAATGGCCTCCTGATTAGTGAGTTCCCATTAAATAGTCCACCAATCGCTGGACATTTTCCACGCAGAAATCGTATAATAAGCGGTTTATCATTATGCACATTGGTTATTGAATCAGCAATCAAGAGCGGTTCGTTAATAACGGCCAAGATGGCCTTGGAGCAAAATAGAGATGTTTTGGCTATTCCTGGATCAATCCATAATCCATTGGCCAGAGGCTGCCATCATTTGTTACAGCAAGGAGCTAAACTGGTCACATCAGTAACGGATATACTGGAGGAACTTAGAATTGACTCCAGTCATCTAACTGTTGATAAACCCATTATTTCCCTTGCCAGCGGGAATGAAAACCTAGTAAAGTTCATTGGTTTTGAATTGACGAGCATCGATCAAATCATAGTACGTAGTGGATATACCATTGAACAAGTTACTGGCGAGCTTGCAGAATTAGAATTACAAGGTACTGTCAGAACAGTGCCCGGTGGCTACATAAGGTGTTAATATGAAAGATAACTTATTTGAAATGTTATTGAATTTATTTGAAACAAGTCTGACTCAACTCCAAAAAAGCCATACTAAAAAAGAACCGGGCTTACAAGAAGACTCAGATAAAAGCGAAATCGAAGAAGCTGAAGAACAACTATTGTTTGTCAGGAATGCTCAAAACAGCTCTACCCGTGTTTTTACCTATGAAGAACAAATGAAATTGACGAAAGCCAGCTATCAATTTCTTATGCGTATGAAATTATGGAATGTAATTGATGAAAGTTTTTTTGAGTTGATCATTTCTGAATTGCAATGTTCTGACTCCCGAATTGTCACTTTAGAAGAAACAAAATGGGCAATAAGGAACGTTTTGCAGAACCATATGAATGAAGATCAATTGGCTTTTCTGGATCTTGTGCTATACCAAACAGAAGAAGAACTAACATTACATTAAAAAGAAGGTTTATTTCATATGAGTAAACACTTGGTGATCGTAGAATCACCTGCAAAAGCTAAAACCATACAAAAATATCTGGGCAACGATTATGAAGTATTGGCCTCCTATGGCCACGTTCGTGATTTACCTCCACGAAAAGGTTCTGTAAATCCGGATAACCACTTCCACATGACATACGCCCCTATCGATAAAAATGCACGCCACATTGAAACCATAGCTAAAGCGCTTAAAAAATCAGACTCTCTCTTGCTCGCAACCGACCCCGATAGAGAGGGAGAAGCCATATCCTGGCACATATTTGAATTGATGAAAGAACGAAATCTTATAAAAGATAAAGCAGTGCATCGGATCTTTTTTAATGAAATTACCAAAGCAGCAATTCAGGATGCAATAGATAATCCTCGAACTATTTCCATGGATCTGGTTAATGCCCAACAAGCAAGAAGAGCACTGGATTATCTGGTTGGTTTTAATCTCTCTCCCTTACTCTGGAAAAAAATCCGACGTGGACTTTCCGCCGGTAGGGTTCAAAGCCCCGCTCTTCGACTGATTGTCGAACGCGAAGAGGAAATAGAACGCTTTGTTTCCCAGGAATACTGGAAAATACTCGCGCAATGCTCGCATGAAAAGACCGGATTTGAAGCACGATTAACTCAATATAAAAATGAAAAAATTCAACAGTTTACGGTTAAAGATGAAAAACAGGCACTACAGATTAAAAATGATCTGATACAGACAGCACAAGGTTATTTATCTGTTACACACATTGAAAAGAAACAACGTAAACGCAAGCCATCGCCCCCGTTTATTACCTCGACCTTACAGCAAGAGGCAGCTCGAAAACTAGGATTCACTGCTCGCAAGTCGATGATGGTTGCACAACAGTTGTATGAAGGTATTGATATTGGAACAGGCACAGTTGGTCTTATCAGTTATATGCGTACTGACTCTGTAAACCTGGCTACCGAAGCAATAGATGAAATTCGTGAGTACATCACGCAACGCTATGGTAAAGACAATTGTCCCAGTACTCCCAGAGTCTACAAAACAAAATCAAAAAATGCCCAGGAAGCTCATGAGGCGATAAGAACCACCTCCATCAAACGTACTCCTGAAATGGTACAGGAAGCACTAACCAGCGATCAATTTAAATTGTACAGCTTAATTTGGAAACGTACGCTGGCCTGTCAAATGGAAGATGCGATTATGGACACCGTTGCAGTAGATTTTAGCTGCGGTGAAGGCACTCTGTTTCGAGCTAACGGTTCTACGGTCACTTTTCCCGGCTTCCTCACCGTCTATGAAGAAGGACGCGATGATTCTAAAGACGAAGATGGGGAAGGAAGCATTCTTCCGCCATTTACCGTCGGTGAGAAGGTAAAAATAACCGATTTGGTAGCCAATCAACACTTTACAGAACCGCCCCCAAGATATTCTGAAGCAACCCTGGTAAAAGCGCTGGAAGAATATGATATTGGCAGACCGTCGACCTATGCCGCGATAATTCACACACTGCAACAACGAGAGTATGTGATAGTTGATAAAAAGAGATTCCAGCCAACTGATGTGGGGCGTATAGTCAATCGTTTTCTGACCCAGTATTTTACTCGTTATGTTGATTATAAATTCACAGCAGGCCTTGAAGACACACTGGATGCTGTATCTCGAGGTGAAAAGGAATGGATACCTGTACTAGAAGAGTTTTGGCTTCCTTTTGTGGGACAAATTCAAACCACGGATGAGCAGGTGCAACGTAAAGACGTGACCACTGAAGTTCTGGAAGAACAATGCCCAAAATGTCAGAAGCCTCTGTCTATTCGCCTTGGAAAACGCGGTCGCTTTATCGGATGTACTGGCTATCCTGAATGCGATTACACTCAAGATATGAGTGGACAGGATAATGAAAAGAATGAACCTGAGATTGTCGAGGGAAGAAATTGTCCTTTATGTTCCAGTGTTCTGCATATTAAAACCGGGCGTTATGGTCGATTTATAGGTTGCAGCAATTATCCGCAATGTAAGCATATGGAACCATTAGAAAAACCAGCGGATACTGGAGTAAGCTGCCCCAAGTGTAATCATGCAAAGATACTGCAGCGTAAATCAAGAAAAGGTAAAATTTTCTATTCTTGTGGCGACTATCCAAAATGCGATTATGCATTGTGGAATGAACCTATTGATAAACCATGTCCTAAATGTGCCTGGCCTATCCTTACCGTAAAAGAAAGCAAGAAGTTTGGACGTCAAATTCTATGCCCTCAAGAAGGTTGTGGTTATTCCCATAAAGAAGAAGACTAGCACCTTCCTGTATTAGCCAAAATGGACTGATTCATGCACATCAGTGCTCATAAATCTGCCCATTTTGGCGAAGCAAAACAACCATTAGTAAATACACCCACATATGTTGCTTCCTCCATGCATTTCAGCCAGCAATAAAAATCATAATAGCTATACTATGTAATATATCCGACTCTAACAGGATAAGGAGCTTAAATGTTTAGAACAATAATAAATAATATCCCCTTTAGCTTCTTAGTAATATTTTTAATGTTGACCTTTATGGCAATTACTTACCTCTTCTCACGCTTATCAGACTCCTGGCTTCATATTACTGCAGATATAGCGCACATCAAATTAACAAACACCCTAATGGGAATATTAGCCAGTGGTTTTTTTGTGCTGCTAGCCTTCATTATTATTAATACCTGGAATTATCAACAAGAAGCTCGAAATGCTACATCCAAGGAAGCAGCTTGCCTGTCTGTTCTGCTTAGAAATGTCAATGTTTTTCCAAAAACTGACCAGGAAAAAATTCAAAAAGCAGTAGCCGAATATGCTTCTGATGTTCGAGTAGACGAATGGAAAACGATGCGCCAGGGACAGGAAAGTGATGCAGCACGAATCAGTTTAGAAAAATTAAATACTGAGATTCAAAATTTACAACCCACTTCTTATCAGGATAAATTGTATCACGGTTTGATGACGGTTGATTTTAATGATCTGTTACAGGCTCGCAGGGATAGATTAAGTAAAATAGACAGCATCATTCCTAAAACTCTAATCAATACGGTTTGGGCATACTCAATATTTCTCGCTATCATTGTTGGTTTAATCAGGGGAAAAGATACACTAATAAACCTCACCCCTGTGCTCTTATTTTCTGGCTTACTCGGCTTGAATCTGGCGTTAGCAATAAATTTTGATTACCCATTTTCTGGAGAGATTAGTGTAACTAACAGAGATTTTTACAAAGGAACACTAGGAATATTTCCAGATAAAGTTCCTGATACGCGTTAGCATCAGGAACTTGACCTCTCTGTCCTCATTGCGGATCATTCATTAATTGTTCAATGTATCGTCTACAAGTTAACGGATGATGTAGAAAATTAATTAAATGGCGGGTTCCCCCGGTTCCTGTAATAACTAAAGCACCGTATCGTAACAAGCTCCCCAAAATGGATTGGCGAATGTCGATGGTTTCAATTTTACTTAATGGTATATCAACCGTTTGCCTTACTATGATGCCAGTCCGTAAAATAACCTGTTTTTTCTTAATAGTGATAGAGGAAAAATAATACGTAAACCAGGTCATGACTATCCAGATTAGTGCAAAAATCATTAAAACAAGACTTACTTGTCTTAATTCAACAATATAAATATAAAGCGCGACAGTAATCCAAAATCCCAGGAGTGGTCCAAAAAAGATAACCCAATGCAATCTGGTAAAATAGATAACATTACTTTCAGTTGTTGTTTCTGCCATTCCTCACCTGTACCTGTTCCAAAAAATAACGCTGTTGGTAGTTACACTATTCTACACATAAAACAGTTTATTTAGCGATAGTTTACTTCTTTATGTTACTATCTAATACAGTAGTAAACCTGATTTTTTCGAGACGAAACATGCGTTCCATTAGTAGGTGCCTGAATAAACAACTGCTCGACCTGTGCCAACGTTCGATGTTATTGGAAGAGTTGTCCAATAAGGTGAAACAGTTGCTGCCAGAAAATCTGGCTTCGGCATGCCATGTCGGTAATTTTTCCAAGGGATGCCTGACTCTTTCCACCACGAATGCGGCCTGGGCATCACAATTACGTTACGCCATACCCGAACTTCGCGATAAGTTAAGAAAAGAAGCGGGTATGTATCAGCTGACATCAATAAAGATTCTTATTGCGGAGGCCACTGCAATACCGTATGAAAAAACTAATGTATCCGCACATGTATTAACGGAAAAAGCCAAGGCAACCATCATCAGTGAAAGTGAACAATGTACTTATCAACCCCTGCAAAAAGCCTTGTTACATTTGGCTACTGGTGAAAAGGAATAAATCAGGGCATGTCAACACGCTCTAATTAGAGCTATTTATATTGCATAGACAAGTTAGTTCCAGTAGTACATTGAAGATCTTGAAAATCGAGATACAAGTTATTGAGGGTTTCTTTGGCTTGGGGAGAAGACAAACAAGGTGCTATTTTTTGTGATAAAAAAATTAATGTTGGCAGCATTTGTTCTGGCCAAGTGCTGTACATCGTGTCCAATTCAATTAAGAAGTCTTCGACCGAGCGGTCAAAAAGCTCAGTAAAATGATCATACGGAACTGGATCTCGTCTGTATTTTATGCTGGGTTCAATATATCTTCGACCTGCATCACTGTTTAAAATTTTATCTTTACATCCTTTGGCAAACTGATTCTCTGGATTAAGCGTTAATGCATGCTCAACTAAAGCATTAGCTGAAAGCCAGCATGATTGTTCAAATTGCTTAATTGGTGGTTGAATGTATTTAAGGAGATAATAACCGAAACACGCCATAATCTGTGATAGTATTTCAGGTTGCGCATCATGTTTTGAAATAGATTTGAACGCAGATAAAAATGCTTCAGTAGCTTGTTTTTTTATATCTACTTGTTGGGCATCAACTATAGGTTTTTCTGGTAGAAAAAAGCTGGATGTTCTCAAGATAGACGCTCCATTAGAGTGCTTTTGAGAGAAATCACCATCATTTGTTACATCGTTTTTATTTTTCATTCCAAAAGCCTTATGAATACGACTTTAAAAGCGCAAGAAGTAAGACGCACTGTAACATAAAGACCGAAAAATAACCAACAAATTGTAAAAGAAAACCAATTAGATTAAATTAGAACGACTGCAATTATCCGATTAAAGATTTCAACTGCATGTAGCATCAAGCAAAATCCAGTTGCCTCCAGGCCTCAAATAAAATGATAGCCACCGCATTAGACAAATTAAGACTGCGGCTATTTTCAACCATAGGAATGCGAATGGAGGCATATTTAGCTCTGATCTCAGCTGGTAAGCCTCGTGTTTCTGGACCGAAGAGCAAAATGTCACCGGCTTCATAACGCACATCGCTGTAATTCTGATCCGTCTTTGTAGTGCAGCAAAATATTCTACGCCCTTGATGCTGCTCCTCAAATGTATTCCAGTCAGCATACTGCTGCACAGAAGCCCATTCATGGTAATCTAAACCAGCCCTTCTCATCCGCTTGTCATCAAGTTCAAATCCTAAAGGATGAATCAAATGCAATTGGGCACCGCTATTAGCACAGAGCCGAATAATATTACCTGTATTGGGAGGAATTTCAGGTTGATAAAGTGCAATATGTAACATTTATTGTTCCCTTAAGACGATAGGAGCATGAATTGTGTTTAATGGATGCATTATATCAGAGTAGTGTAAAAGCATGAATGATGGCACATCATCGCCTGTACGGCTTTATTCTTAGTTCAGGACTAAGTAGGCGATGTTATCGTGTCATCGTGTAAGGCAGTTGAAAAGCATCTTGCTACCCAATCCTTATCAAGCAACACAAAACAATCCTGAAGAAAATCAGTAAGCTCCTCTTCCTCCATTACATGTTCAGACCCAAGTGGTTCAACCTCATGATGAATGTATTCACCAAAATAATGTCGAGTAAAATCCATGTAGTCGCGCGTATGCAAAATAAAGGTGTGCCAAAGTTCATCTAAGATCAGTAATGGACCAAAAAGATAAGAATTTTTTCCATGTTTCTTTCTTTGAACGTTAAGCCATAACCAACTTAATAAATCTTCAAATAAAATCTGACCATCATCTAGGGTAAATTCAGGATGATGGTGACAAAAGCAAGTAATTACTTTCTGATTTTTATACTGCTTTAGTTCGATAAGTTCGCGAGTCATTATCTGCAACAAGTCTTTTTGGCGCTAGGTTTCTTGGTTACATACCCAATAATACGACAAATCATTTCTTCTTTAGTCATCACGTTCTCCTTAATGGACAAGAGTACATAGTCTATCCTATTGTTCATAAAGGACGCAATTGGATGTTCTTATTTCAATCAATAAGTAACATACTTTATTCAGGAGCCTCTTCTTAGCGCTCAACCCAATCATTCTAAAAATACCATAGAGCATACATAAAAAGTACGTCTTTCCGAGCGTAGCGAGGAATCTCCTATAGGCTGATAAGATTTTTGTTAGTGCACTGATAAAAATAGCTTTTAATCATCTCGAATTTACAAGAAATTTGAGCAAGAATAAAATGATTGTAAACATCGATGTGGGAATACGACAACAGTTTTTTAATGATATTGTGCTATTTTGCAGGAGATTCCTCGCTACGATTGGAAAGACGTCATTTTTTAATGAAACAGTTGTGACATACCAGCCTTCTGTAAGAATATCAGCAAAGGTAACAATGGGAATATAAAAGGGAGTCAGGCACTATCACCTAACTCCTCTAAATAAACTCTAACAAATATCTGCGTTAGCTATGCGATTACCAAATGACGCACCTGTTTTTATTCACCATCGGACTGTCATCAGGAAGATTAAAAGCCTCTTGGAATTGCGGCATATTAGCCAAGCTGCCATTAACTCGATACAGTGCTGGAGGATGAGGATCGGTGGTAACCTGGTTGCGCAGTTGTTGTGGTCGAATATTCATAGCCCATACGTGCGCTGTACCTAAGAAGAATTGTTGGTCTGGTGTAAACCCATCTATAGTTTTGGCATCTTTATAAGCATTAGAACGATGAAATGCCCTATATGCCAAAGTAATTCCGCCTAAGTCAGCAGTAGCCTCTCCAACAACCAATTTCCCCTGAACCGGCAAATCGCCATCTACAACGTACTTTGAATACTGATCAGAAATACATTGGGTCGCTTTATTAAATTTTGCCAAATCACTAGGTTTCCACCAATTGTTTAAATTGCCATTACCATCAAATTGTGCGCCTTGATCATCAAATCCATGAGTCATTTCATGACCAATCACAAAACCAATCGCTCCATAATTTACAGCTGCAGGGGCGTTAGGGTCAAAAAATGGTGCCTGGAGTATTCCTGCTGGCAGATTGAGATTATTCATTGATGGATCGTAATAAGCATTAATTGTTTGCGGCGTCATTCCCCATTCCGTTCTATCAATAGGTTTACCAATTTTATCAAGATCACGATTAATTAAAAATTCATTCGCTCTGATAACGTTTAATACATAAGGACCTCTATCAACGTTTAAACTAGAATAATCCCACCATTTGGAAGGATAACCGACACGCTCTTCCATCAGCTTTAATTTTTGCAATGCTGCAACCCGTGTTTCAGGGGACATCCAGCTAAGGGAATTAATATCCTCTTCTAACACAATGCGAATATTTTTTAAAATATCCAACACTTCCTCTCGCGATTTAGCAGAAAAATATTTATCGACATACATCTTGCCAATGGCAAATCCAAGTGTCCCATTTTCTGTAGCAACTACTCGTTTCCAACGGGGTAGTAACTTTTCTGTTCCGGTTAAGGCCTTAGCCATTTTAAAATTCTGCTCAACAAATGGCTTTGATAAATACGAAGCATAAGCATCTATTAAGTGCCATTTTAAATAAATCTTCCATTGTTCGAGGCTAATATCGGTAAGCAAACTGTTCACAGTCTTAAAAAAATCGGGCATGGCCATATTAAGATTCGTGATAGATTCCTGTCCCCTGGCGGCTAAATATTTTGAGATGGCGAAGTTAGGATATGCTTTGTCTAACTCAGTAACCGTCGTCATATGATAAATTGCATGAGGATCTCGCTGGGCAACTTGCGACATAGATGCAGTTGCCAATTTGGTTTCAATCTCCATCACAGTTTTTGCATTATTAGCAGCAACATCAGGAGTAACACCTAATAGCTCAAACATTTTCCCTATATGATTTACGTACTCGTCACGAATTTTCTTAAATTTAGGATCGTCTTTTAAATAGTAGTCGCGATCGGGCAAGCCCAAGCCACTCTGCATCAAGGCACCGATCATGTCTTTGCTGTTTTTAAAATCCTGCATACTACCAAATCCAAACAAGGCATCAACACCAATGTGATGTAAATGAACCAATTCATTTTGCAGATCCTGTAGTGTCTTTATTTCATCTATTTTGCTGAATTCAGGTTTTAACGGTTGAATGCCAAGCTTATCAATACTTTGTTCATCCATTCCGCTGTAGTAAAAATCACCTACTTTTTGCTCTATGCTGCCGGGCTTTGCGTTGGTATTTTCAGATGCCTTAATCAACATTTGATGAATAATGTCTCTAACATTCTCATTGACCAGATTAAAGCTCCCCCACGATGCATACTCAGGTGGAATTGGATTATTTTTTTGCCAGGCACCGTTGGCATAACTATAGAAATCCTGGGAAGGAGAAACATTGCTATCAATCCAGTCACTATGAAGACCATAATTAGATGGATTGTTCGCAGCTTCAGGGCTAACCGCATATCCTAAAGAACTACAGATTATAGAAAGAGTAAGAACTCCCAATTTACATTTCATCCCACCGCTCCTTTTTCTAGAATGCGCCTTTCGGTTCAAATACATTATATATATATTTTATACCACTGGATTCAGGAAATAAGAACAAAAGAATTTTATTTCTTTCCTTAATGAAGCGATAGCTAAAAATCAATTCACTATGGCTTTTTTCCATCTATCCCTTCTTCTGATTTAAATTGTGTAACGATGTTCCAGGATAAATTTATCTTTGGATAACACATGCTCCTCCGATACAAAGGAGGTGTTCTTTTTGCGAATAGCGCTTAAGACTTCTGTAATAAATAATTAATACAATACTTATCTTTTTAAAAGACGAGGTACACCCCATGCAAATGAAACATGAAGTGATAAAATGTTCTGAAGTTCAGAAATTGTTTACCCCAATGATGCCGTCATCCGTCCATCCGCTGCATTTGGAAGGATTAGAAGTAATTCTAAATATGCAAGCAGGTGATTTTAGTGGTAAAAGCGTTTTTCAAATAGAGCTAATGCCCAATAAAACATTCCGCCTTCATTGCCATCAAAATCCAACGGCGCTCGCTGTATTTATGGAAAAATTAAACCCTACGTTTAAAATTGGTAAAACGACCCAAGGTTTTTTTATTGATTTGGAACAAGGCTTTGTCGTTAGAGTCAAATTTAAATTATGCGAAATCAATCTGGATCAAATACCTGAACCTGTTCTATGCAAGCTACCCACCGATTTGGAAAAAGAACATTTGGCAGCAATAAATTTTTGTTTTGCTAAAAATCCTTTGCTTAAGCTTGAGTTTCGTAAAACACATTACAACCCAAACACCAAAGAATCATCAGGACCTCTGCAATCAATTATGTTTAAATTTCCACCCAACGCCAAACAAGCAGACTTCACCGCTCTGACAGAAAAAGTGTGTAATGATTTGGGGCGGGATGTAATGATGTATTCCGGTCTGGCTCGCGATAAAACTACCTACTGTTTCGAACTAAATGCTTCATCGTTACAAAAGTACTATCAAAACTTAATTAACAGCTCCTTCGTTAAATCCGCTGTTGAATTGAGCCAATCCCAATTGCTGAATATGAATGGCCTGTTTCATTCTCAAGTAGTGGAAGCTCCAGCACCAGCTGCCCCAGTTGTGGTGGAAATACCCAATCAGTATTTGTGCCCCATATCTATGGAATTAATGACGGATCCAGTTATTAGTGAAGATGGATATACCTATGAAAGAAATGCAATAACTCAAGCTCTGAAAGCAAGACCAGTATCCCCGATAACTCAAGCGCCGGTTAATCCAGATCTATTAATTCCTAATCGTGCTTTAAAAGAGCTGATTGAACAGTTCATTAAAGATCATCCTGAAATAGCTCAAGATAACATGGCTCTCCCATTTGCCCCAAATAAATAACTGCCTTGCGACACCTGGTGAGAACACTAAGTTCGTATCATGGTAAGTAAGGTGCAAATATGAGAGCGACTTGATACGCTCAGAGGAAAGATGTAAATAATCCCGAATACGGGGTTATTTAGATGGTAAAAGATCAACTTGATCAGACATAAAAAAATGGGGTTAAATCAGAGATATCTGAAAACTACAGGAATGAAGAAGTCTAATGGGTATCAAGCTTCAATCGGATAATATTCAGGCTGCATAGGGAGATAATCATCTGCTTCAAAATACGTGTATTCCCATGCGTCTTGTCTGACCATTAATTCACGTAGTAAACGATTATTCAGTTCGTGGCCAGATTTATAACCTTCAAATGCTCCAATTAAACTGGAACCTAACAGATATAAATCACCTATTGCATCAAGAACTTTATGGGTGACAAATTCAGATTCAAAACGTAAGCCATCATCATTTAAGACTCGGTAATTATCAACAACAATAGCATTGTCCAAGCTACCGCCTTTGGCCAAATCACATTCTCTTAATTTTTCATAGTCGGAGAGAAATCCAAAAGTACGGGCC
>NZ_CALMPD010000285.1 GCF_937871865.1 uncultured Legionella sp. | reverse complement strand
TCGTGATTCACGACTGGTGGGCCTACCTGGTTGTAACCGCCTGCGGCGGCGCCGTGCGCTTCGACCCTCAACCCAGCCTGCGCTATCGCCAGCACGACAGCAACCTGATAGGCATGGCCGCCGGCGGCCCTTCCCTGGCCAGCCGCATCGCCAAGCTGTTCGGGCCTACCCTAAAACACAACAACGACATACACCTGCGCGCCCTGCAAAAGCTGGCTCCACACATGCCCCCCGAAAACCGGCAGATCATGGCGCAGTTCGCCGCAGCGCGTCAACAATGGTTAATACCGCGCATCGTCGGGTTTAAAAAAGCGGGATTATATCGACTGACAACCAGCGGCAACCTGGGCATGGCGATTGCGGTACTACTGAACCGCTTATAGCACTAACAAGGTTAAGGCACTCCTTTTAGTCATAACAAGTCGTTATTCGATACATTCTTATATTAGGCTACGTTGTAACACGACTACAATTGATAGCTCTAATTGCTGCGCCGCACCAAAATGGGGCGCCAATACATGCAGTAATGGGGCAATCCTTCTACAATGGATACCACCTAAAAAAGCAACTACGGCAAACCTAGTGTAGGCACTTCCCTAATCGCAAATTTATAACAATACCTTATGGCTATCTTCGTAACTGGTGGAACCGGGCTTATTGGCTCAACCGTCTTCTTGGGCTGGCTCGCTCAAAACGGCGGGTCCGTCGACCAGCAAGCCTGCTACCGGACGAATCACCTCTACGTCCAGGCCACAAAAGCTACCAAAGTAAAGCACATTCGCTACAAGCGATCTTGGTCACAATCTCCCCCACCCGATGGATGTGCGCATACTAACGTTGAGTTAGAAGCCAGCCAAAACATTCGAAACAAGTTTCCGCAAAACAATGCAGTAATGCCTAGATAACCAAGACTGCTTATCTTGACGCAAAATAACATTATCCAAGAACGAAACGAGACGCAGCACACTAGTTGGAGCTTATAGATTGTCAGCAAATCAACACCCAACCAACTCCTAGAGAATTACCATATGAAACGAAAAGGCATCATTCTAGCCGGCGGCTCTGGAACACGTCTGCATCCTGCAACACTGGCCATTAGTAAACAGCTATTACCAGTGTACGATAAGCCGATGGTGTATTACCCTCTCAGTACATTAATGCTGGCTGGTATTCGCGACATCTTGATAATCTCTACTCCACAAGACACACCCCGTTTCGAACAATTACTCCAAACGGGCAGTCAATGGGGGATAAATCTACAATATGCTGTACAGCCTAGCCCTGATGGCTTGGCCCAAGCATTTATTATCGGCTCTACATTTATCGGTGATAATCATTCGGCACTTGTGCTTGGAGATAATATCTTCCACGGGCATGATTTCTATCAGCTATTGGATCATGCCATGAAGCGTGAAAATGGTGCGAGCGTTTTTGCCTATCACGTTCATGATCCAGAACGCTACGGTGTGGCCGAATTTAATGCTCAAGGTAAAGTACTCTCTTTAGAGGAAAAACCTGAAAAACCAAAATCAAGCTATGCAGTAACGGGACTATACTTTTATGATCAGCAGGTAGTCGATATCGCCAAAGATCTAAAACCATCCGCACGCGGAGAGTTGGAAATAACTGACCTAAACCGGCGATACCTGGAAAGAGACCAATTAAATGTGGAGATTATGGGCCGTGGATATGCTTGGCTGGACACGGGCACACACGAATCATTACTAGAGGCAAGTCAGTTCATAGCGACCTTGGAAAGTCGACAAGGATTAAAAGTTGCCTGTCCAGAAGAAATCGCCTATCGACAAAAATGGATAGATGCGGAACAGCTTGAGAAACTAGCGCAGCCTTTAATTAAAAGCGGCTATGGTCGTTATTTACTGCAAGCTATAAACAATACTGTATTCTGATGAAAGCAACCAAACTAAGCATATCTGAAGTCATTCTATTCGAGCCGCAAGTGTATGGGGACGAGCGTGGCTTCTTCTTCGAAAGCTTCAATAAATTACAATTCGAAGCTGCTATTGGCTACCACGTAGATTTTGTACAGGACAACCACTCGCGCTCAACAAAGAATGTTCTTCGAGGACTGCATTATCAAATTCAACACACTCAAGGAAAGCTAGTACGCGTCATAAGTGGCCAAGTATTTGATGTTGCTGTTGACATTAGAAAAAATTCTCCCACATTTGGCCATTGGGTCGGGCAGTTGTTAAGCGCGGAAAATAAAAAACAGCTTTGGATACCTGCCGGATTCGCGCATGGCTTTATTACTCTTAGCGATGCTGCCGAGTTTTTATATAAAACCACCGACTACTACGCGCCAGCATACGAGCGAACTATTCTGTGGAATGACCCCAATATAGGCATTGATTGGCAAACTGCTGATACGCCTATACTTTCTACGAAAGACAAAGAAGGCCAATTATTAAGCAATTCAGAGGTTTTTCCCTGACCCAAACCTTTATCCTAAATATGGGCACTCCTTTAAAATCAATCAACATTTTTCCTCTCTATGAAAGTGCTATTGCTTGGTAAAAACGGCCAAGTCGGATGGGAGTTACAACGATCATTATCGATACTGGGAGATGTCGTTGCATTCGGCAGGTCAGATATAGACCTAACAGATCATAATGGCCTGCGTGCCTGCATTAAACAACTCCAGCCAAACGTGATAGTCAACGCCGCTGCTTATACTGCCGTCGACAAGGCAGAAACGGAGCCAAACGAAGCTCGGCAAATTAATGTCGATGCTGTGAGCGTATTGGCCTCCCAAGCCGCGATCGCCAATGCATGGCTAGTACATTATTCTACTGACTATGTTTTTAATGGCGCAAAAACTACGCCTTATGTAGAAGACGATCATGCGGAGCCGCTCAATACCTACGGCCAAACAAAATTAGACGGCGAAAGAGCTATTCGAACCAGTGGCTGTAAACACCTCATATTAAGAAGCAGCTGGGTATACTCTACTCGCGGCGGCAATTTTCCTCTAGCAATACTTAGACAAGCACTCGAACGAGACCATCTTGATGTGGTGAATGATTGTTTTGGAGCTCCGACAAGCGCCCAGTTAATTAGCACCATAACCACCACAATGCTTTATCGCATTAGCACAGATCCGCGTCTACCGGATTTGGCTAGTGGCACTTACCACTTGGCCGCGGGCGGAGAAACCTCTTGGTACGATTACGCAAAGATCTTAGTTAGTATTGCTCGGAACCGTGGCTTACCGATTAAAGCGATTCCCAATAAAATTTTCCCAATACATTGCTCAGAGACCCACGCGCGTGCTCTACGTCCCAAAAACTCTCGGCTTGATACTACAAAACTACGTACTTTGTTTGACTTGGCGGTGCCTAATTGGAAAGACCAGATTGAACTATTCGTCGACGAAGTAATTAAGCTAAAGCTGATATAGCAAAGATGAACTACGCACCGACCTTGTAAACTATTATTAATGCTTGATTATATAAAACTAATCTAATTGGATAGAAAAATGCCCACTCAACTATTTGTACCTAAATTCCGCATTGACGAATGCCTAGAGGAAATTCGAGAGTGCCTACAAAAAGGCTGGACCGGCCTAGGATTTAAAACAGCCAAAATGGAAGATGCATGGAAAAGCTATACGGGACTTCCACATGCACACTTTTTAAGTTCAAATACTGTTGGATTGCATCTAGCAGTGGAATTATTCAAGAAAAAATACAACTGGTCTGATGATGACGAAGTCATTACGACTCCACTAACTTTCATTTCCACCAACCATGCAATACTGTATGCGGGCATGAAGCCCGTCTTTGCAGATGTTGACCAATATCTTTGCTTAGATCCATTAAGCGTTGAAAAACACATCACTCCTAGAACTAAAGCAATTATTTTTGTCGGTATTGGCGGCAACATTGGCCAGTATGAAAAAATCGTAGCATTATGCAACAAACACGGCATTAAGCTTATTCTCGATGCTGCGCATATGGCTGGAACTCGCTGGAATGGTAAACATATAGGGCACGAAGCTGACGTGTCCGTATTCAGCTTCCAAGCAGTAAAGAACTTGCCGACTGCCGATTCGGGCATGATTTGCTACAAAGAACTAGAAGATGATGAGCATGTTCGCAAGCTTACTTGGCTCGGCATCAATAAAGATACTTATGCCCGAACTGCCGCTCAAGGAGCCTACAAATGGATGTACGATGTAGAAGAGGTCGGCTACAAATATCATGGCAACTCGATTATGGCCGCAATGGGTTTGGTAGCCTTGAAATATCTGGACCAAGACAATGCCTACCGACGCCAATTAGCAAACTGGTATAGGCAACATCTTTCTGATAAGCCAAACGTAAAAGTTGTCCCTGTTGCCCCACACTGTGAGTCCTCTACTCACCTCCTCCAAATTCGCGTTAAAAATCGCGATGCCCTTATGTTGGCTCTCAACGAGCACGAAATATATCCCGGTGTACATTACCGAAATAATACTGAGTACCGCATGTATGAATATGCCAAAGGCACATGCCCTGAAGCAGAGATTGCGTGTAATGAAATTATCTCGCTCCCCCTTCATTTAGGCCTTACAAAATCTGATATCGATCACGTATCTAAACTAATCCTGCAATACGCGAAATGAAGCGACATCTAAACGCCTTCCTTCACGGCTCTATCGGCTTACGGCTTATAGAAAGGAGTGATCTCGCAATGACGCTATCCTGGAGAAACAGGGAAGAGGCTCGTAGATGGTTTAAAACATCAGAGCCTATTACAAGCGAGACTCACATATCTTGGTATGAAAAGTATATCGAGAAAGATGACGATTTCCTATTTATTGTAGAGCATGAGAACAGGCCAGTAGGCCAAGCATCGGTATATGGAATCCAATGGGAGAACGGGCAAGCCGAAGTAGGGCGCTTTTTAGCTGCTCCTGGAGAAGCAGGTAAGGGATACATTCGAAATGCATGCACAGCCCTAATTCGGCTTTGTCAAAATGAATTCGGACTTAAATATCTATTTCTGGATGTTTTAGAAAGCAATCACCATGCTATCAATTTATACCGCCAACAAGGTTTCACGAATGAGCTACATCAAGATGGCTTTATTCGGATGGGATTAGCTTTACCTCGAGAAAAAAACAATGACTCCTCAGACTAAAAAGCTGTTTTCTGATAGCCTGGCATCTTGCAAAGTGTGGCGAGTATGGATGTTCCTTGGCTCTCAAGATGTTAAAACGAGATTCCGACGCTCCTTTATTGGCCCGCTTTGGATTTTACTGAACCTAGGCATATTCGTTGGCGGTGCCGGTGTAATTTATGGCATACTCTTCCACCAACCAATGCAAGAATTTTTGCCCTTTTTAACTGCAGGTTTCGTAATATGGGGATTTATAGTCTCATCTCTAACGGAATCGGCCGTAGCCTTTATTAACTCCGAAGGCTATATCAAACAATTTGCTTATCCCAAGCAGATTTACTTGATAAGGCCTCTAGTAGTCTACACGATAGTCCTATTAATCGGTTTAGCCATTCTTATTCCCGTTCAACTAGTTTTTCATAGTTTCTCAATATTAGGTTGGATATTTTCTCTCCCAGGAATGGTAACTCTGCTATTAGCTGCACAAGCACATATAGTAATCTGCGCATATTTAGGTACTCGATTTCGAGACTTACCTCATGCAATGGGAGGAATTCTGCAGGTCCTTTTCTTTGTTACCCCAATAATGTTCCCTATCAAAGTCCTGCAAGATCGACATTTGGACTTTGTTTATCAATACAATCCGTTATATTATCTAATTGACATCGTCAGGCACCCTATTTTAACTGGGGAGCTAGCTCCAGCCCAAAACTATCTATTTGCATGGGTATATATATTAATAATCTGGATTATCGCAATATTGTTTGCTAAAAAATTCGATTCTCGACTGGTGTTCTGGCTATGAGTATAGGGCTACAATTAAATGATGTTGGCATATCCTTTGAAGGACGTAGAAACTCACATGATGGATTAAAAGGCTGGCTAGCTACTCTTCTCAGCAAGCAAAAGGCTGAAGACGGCATATATCGCGTAGATGCACTTAAAAATGTCAATCTTGAGATACACCAAGGGGAACGCGTAGGTTTAATCGGCCTAAACGGAGCGGGCAAGAGCACACTTTTGAAGGTAATGGCCGGCATCTATCCCCCGACTTCAGGAGCTATCTATAAAAGCGGCCACGTCTGCCCTATGTTTGAATTCGCGACAGGTTTTGAGATGAGCCAATCCGGCTGGGACAACATCCGGATTCGTGGCTTATTGCTTGGCATGACACGTGATGAAATCGAGCAAAAGCTTCCTGAGATTGCTGAATTTACGGAGCTAGGTGATTTCTTAAACTATCCTGTTAGAACATATTCTGCCGGCATGTTTATTAGATTAGCCTTTGCCGTATCCACAAGCATTAATCCCGAAATATTATTAATCGATGAAATAATGGGTGCCGGCGACATACAGTTTGCGGAAAAAGCGAAGCGCAGGATGCTCCAATTCATGGATCAGGGAAAGATCCTTGTTTTTTCGTCCCATAGCTTTGAGCTGCTAAACAGCTTTTGCGAACGAACCATTTGGCTCGAAAAGGGTAATATTGTCGCTGATAGCAATACAAAAGATGTCACCGAAGAGTATATCGCTAAGCATGGAATTACCTCTTGAGGCTGTAGATCCTGTATATTACATATTAGTCGAGGCAAATCAATTTTTAATACTTACACGACATAGTTAGTTGCACAACTTGCTGAATCAGCGGGTAAGCTTTAAAAAATTATAACTAGCATTCATTGTAAGTCAAACACTAGCAATCCATGACAAAAAGCCCTCCTACTAATATCCTGGTAATAGTTCCTGATATTATTCCAAGTGTAGTAATCGGTTTACTCAAACCGCTTATTGCCCTAGAGCAACAGAGAAAGGTAAATCTCCGCTTGCATATCCAAGCTCGACTTTCTCTTCCTACCGCAGGACTTATCAAAAGAGATTCAACTTGGTGTGATGTAGCCGTTTTCGGCAGAAACACTGAAATGGCTGATCTTCGGCTTTTATATCAACTCAAACGATTAAAAAAAAGAATAATATATGAGATTGATGATAACTTCGAACAGATTTCCCTTAACACGCCTATAGGTATATATCACCGCAACTATTTTCGGCTACACGTAGTTCGCCGTTTTTTCCAGCTTGCAGATATGGGCTACCTCGGGCGGGCCGAGCGCATGCAGCT
>NZ_CALMPD010000284.1 GCF_937871865.1 uncultured Legionella sp. | reverse complement strand
CTAGACAGCTAAACGAATCAGTAACGAGAGTGGAAACTATCTGTGCTGCAGAAATAGCATCAGAGAATATTAATTGGCTTTGGGATGGATGGCTTGCATCAGGAAAAATACATATATTAGGTGGTGCGCCTGGTACAGGTAAAACAACGCTTTGTATGGACTTAGCTGCTATTATAAGTCGTGGCGGATTTTGGCCAGATGGAACGAAGTCGATACTAGGTAATGTCATAATTTGGAGTAGCGAAGATGGCCTCGGAGATACATTAATTCCCCGGTTAAATAAAGCTGATGCGTTGTTATCCAATATTCATTTTATTACAGGTATAGCGAAGGGCAATAAAAGAAGATTGTATCTTTAAAAATATAAGCTTCTGTTGAGTGCTTTAAGTTATGAAAGATGTAAAAATTCCCTTACTCATTTTAGCGAATGAGTAAGGGCGCAGGGTAGTAGTATCATCTGGAGATTGTTCTTAAAAGAACGTGAGGATCATTCATACGCTACCTTGCTTTGTTAAAAGATCTCGAACAGTAGAGTGAACTTAAAGTTCGTATAACAATCATGAGACTAATAACTAATAAGGCAGCATAATGAAAAATACCAATACCCCGAGGCAAATTGTAGGCGTCGACGTGTCAAAAGACAAGTTGGATATATATGAAAGTCAAACAGGGCAATGGTGTACAGTAGAAAATGATGAAAAATCAATACGTTCTTTTCTTAAAAAACTTAAAAAAAATAACGAAGAACTGTTAATAGTTATGGAAAATACCGGTGGTTTAGAAAAAAACTTACTCTATGTAAGTCAAGAACAAGGCATATCAACCCACTTGGCCCATTCTAACAGAGTACATTATTTCGCTAAGCAGAAAGGATATTTTGCAAAAACTGATAAAAAAGATGCTCAGATCATCGCAGAATATGCAAAGCAAGAACAGGTTGAAGCTAATGTTGAACATATTAAAGAACAAAATGAACTGCGTGAGCTAATTAATCGTCGTGCTCAAATTGTTGATGATTTACATGACGAAAAGTGTCGCTTATCAAGACCACTTAGCCCACCTGTTAAGCGTTCTATAAAGCGTAAAATTACTTTTCTAGAAGCTGAGAAAAAATTAATTGAGGCTGCAATAGAGCAGTTGATTAAAGCATGTCCTATTAAAGATGAGCTATTTAAGCGGTTACAGACATTTAAAGGTATTGGTCCAGCGATTGGGGCAGGATTAGTATGTCTTGTACCGGAGTTAGGAAAAATGAATAGAAGCCATATTGCTTCAATACTTGGTGTCGCCCCAAAAAATAATGACAGTGGCAAAAAAGTAGGAAAACGAAAAATTGTGGGTGGACGATTTAATGCACGTCGCCTTGTATATATGGGAGCATTAGTTGCTATTAGGTATAACATCAAGCTCAAAGAGATGTATCAACGAATGATGGAAAAGGGGAAGCCCGCTAAAGTCGCAATTGTGGCTGTAATGAGAAAAATCATTATCACTTTAAATGCGATGGTCCGGGATCAAAAGAATTGGAACTCTGATTTTGAAACGAGTTCCTAATAGCGTTCATGTGTAGTGAACCATCTTTTATTGCTTGACTTGCAAGACAGTAGATCCCTCGCTGTGCTCGGGATGACGTGGGTTGTGCTTTCCACTGTAATACCTGATGTGGTCAACTAATTTGATACACTCTAGTTAAGCGGCTTTTTTAAATTGCATTAAATAATCCATTTCAAACTGATTAGG
>NZ_CALMPD010000283.1 GCF_937871865.1 uncultured Legionella sp. | reverse complement strand
GTTGTTCGAGCGCTGACAGTTGGCCTTTGGCATATAATACAATTGGAGGATCTGCAATTTCTTTCAGTAAGGCGGGGTAATCTGGCGAATCCCAGGTCAATAAGTGATGGTCAGGTGCACTATCTCGCCAGTCTAAATCCTCTTGAATCAGATTGAGATCAAATTCTGTTATTATTCTGGCTAATGCCGAGGGGAGGCCTGCTTGTTCTTGCTCTAAATAGCTAAGTGCGAACAAATCCTGAAGATTGGGCCAGCGTTTTTTTAATTTTGCCACAGTCCTTGGACCGACTTTATTCATCCTGTTTAATGCAAGAAGGTAGGGTAAATTATTCATGGGTTGGTAACTCTGTCCATTAGATATATGGCTCTGGTTGAGCGAACAACTAAAGCAAAACTGGTTTTGGTAAAGGCACGAAACACCATTGCCTCACCTATTCTTTCTGGAGGCAACTTAATCGGTATCAGATGATTTTTGGGATCTTGTACTATACGTTTTTTTCCGTATATTCCGAGCACATCCCCTGCCTCGATTCCTGAGCGTGCTCCAATATTAATTATAACTACTCCACCTACCGCAATTTGGCTGTTTCCGCCAGGCATTCCATTAGGCATTTCGATGATGTAGCCCTGCACTTTGTTTATTGGGGTTTGCGGTTCAAAATACATATCAAATTCTGGGCTGTTATTAATTAACACTTTATCCAGCTTTTTAATACCCTCTTTTATGCTGGTTAAAAGAAGGGTTGCAGGTTCGCCGCCAGCTACTAATTCACCATAACCCACTAAATTGGCTTTATATCCCAGAAGTTCTTTGGTTATTGGGTCAATGTAGTCTCGTCCGCCTCTGAAGACAGAATAGGCAATGGTGCCTCCCGGAGGCATTTCAGGGGATGGATGTAATCCTTTGACGTACACTTCCTGACCTTGGCCACCCAACATGTGTTCCCCCATAAACGCTACAATATAGGGCGCACGGAACAGAACGTCTTCATCAAGAATCAGCGATTCATTCAGAAAAGGGCGCAGTTCGCCTAAGGGAATTGGCGGGATTGCTTCATCAACTGCATGCGGGCGTATGCTGGGGGAAAGTTTTATGGTGCCATTGGATAACACTCTAATATAGGGGCGTTTTTGGTAGTAGTCCAAGATTAAAACAGCTCCTGGGTATAAGCGATTTGGATTTTTGATGTTGGGATTTGCCCGCCACAGAGCTTTCCATTCCCAAGGGTTTTTAAGGTAGCGGCTGGCGATGCTCCATAAACTGTCCCCATGCTGGACAACATAACGTTGGGGATAATCTGCTCTAAGGTTTAATGCGTGGTTTACAGGGGATAGTAAAAAACAAAATAAAATGAGCAAATATCTCATGTATCAATCCTTTGTTCGGCCTTGGCATCTTGCAGCAATACTACATATAGGGGATAATATCATGACTTTTATGTGGAGAACCAGATAAGCAATGGCTATTCGTAAGATTCTTTATCTACCGGACGAACGTCTAAGAAAAATTGCAAAGCCTGTTGTCGCTTTTGATGACAGTTTGCAGACTTTAATTGATGATATGTTTGATACTATGTATCACGCTAAAGGTGTTGGCCTTGCCGCGCCGCAAATAGGTGTTAGCTTACGTTTGTCAGTCATTGATGTTGTCGGTGATAAAACACAACAAATCGTGATCATCAATCCTGAAATTGTATCCTCTTTTGGTGAAAAAGAGTTTGAAGAAGGCTGTCTCTCTGTGCCGGGTGCTTATGATACAGTGGTGCGGGCTGAAAAAGTAACAGTAAAAGCACTGGACCGGTTAGGAAATCCATTTGAAATTAGCGGAGACGGGTTGCTGGGAGAGTGTTTACAGCATGAAATAGATCACCTGAATGGTAAATTATTTGTCGATCTCTTGTCGCCTTTAAAAAGAATGATGGCACGCAGAAAGCTGGATAAATTCAAGCGTCAACAAGCTCGTAAATCATGAGTGGACTCAATATCGTTTTTGCTGGTACTCCTGAGTTTGGACTTCCTTGTCTTGAGGCATTGAGCCAATCATCTCATCACATTTCAGCGATTTATACTCAGCCTGATAGACCTGCTGGCCGAGGGCGTAAGCTCCAGGCTTCAGCGGTGAAGGAATGGGCCTTGGCTCATCATATCGAGGTATTCCAACCGCTGAACTTTAAAAGCCAGGAAACGATTGATGAACTTGCAGCCTTAAAGCCAGATGTGATGATTGTTATTGCTTACGGTCTGATTTTGCCTCGCGCGGTTCTTGAAACTCCTCGTTTAGGTTGCATTAACGTTCATGCTTCATTGTTACCCCGATGGAGAGGGGCATCGCCTATCCAGCATGCAGTTTTGTATGGTGATACGACATCAGGGGTTACCCTCATGCAAATGGATGTTGGAATGGATACAGGAGCTATGTTATCCAAGGCAGAATGTCCCATTACCCCTGACGATACTGCAGGAAGTTTGCATGATAAATTAGCACAAATCTCTGCAGAGCCTTTGTTGGCAGTGATTGACGCATTAGCAAAACACCAAACGCAGCCAGAAGAGCAAAATAATGAATTAGCTACTTATGCGGGTAAAATCAGCAAAGAAGATGCTCGTATTAATTGGCATGATCCAGCTGAGGCAATTGACTGCAAGGTACGTGCATTTAATCCTTGGCCTATTGCTTATACAGAGTTTGGGGATGAGCTCCTCCGCATTCATCAAGCCCGCCCTGTAGACACTGAACATGAAGAACTTCCCGGCACGGTGTTAAGCATCGACAAGAGCGGGATGCTTGTTGCAACAGGTAAAAAAGCTCTTTTAATTGAGAGAATTCAATTTCCTGGCGGGAAAGCAATTTCCATCACCGATTGGTTAAATTCAGGTAAATCACAATTGCACCCAGGTTTAGTGCTTTAATGAAAAATAATGAACGATTACATGCTTTAAAAATACTCACTACCTTAACCGAAGAGAAAGCTTCTTTATCTCAGTTGATGCCCGCTTCGGATGAGGTGTCTCCGATGACAAAAGAAATATGCTTTGGCTATTGTCGACACTATTTCAGACTGGAAGCTATAGCTGATTCTCTGGTTGATAAGCGCCCAAAAGCAATTGATGTATGGATTGCTTTACTTATTGGTATTTACCAATTGCATTACATGAATAAGCCTGATTATGCGGTTGTCAAAGAAACCGTTGCTTTACTTGGCAAAATAAAAAAAGTTTGGGCTAAAGGTTTGGTTAATGCTGTATTACGTAATTTTTGTCGGCAGCGGGAGCAAATTTTAGCAACGCTCGAACAGGAGCCTGTTTTTATTTATGGGCAGCCGCAATGGCTATTAAAACGTTTAAAAGCAGACTGGCCTGATGATTGGGAAGCTATAGCCCAAGCAAATGATGCCCATCCGCCAATGACATTAAGAGTTAATGTAAGAAAAACTACCGTAAATGATTATCTCAAGGCATTACTTGATGCCGGAATTGATGCCCAGGCCCATCCTGTTGCGCCGGAAGGAATTACTTTGGCTTTTCCTTGTGATGTGCATAACCTGCCAGGTTTTGCCGAGGGGTTCGTATCGGTACAAGATGGTGCTGCTCAGCTTGCGGCATCTTTATTGGATTTAAAGTCAGGCCAGAGGGTATTGGATGCTTGCTGTGCTCCTGGTGGTAAAACTTGCCATATTTTGGAGTCTGAGTCTAATCTTTTAGAATGTGTTGCTCTGGATGTTGATGCAAAAAGATTAAAACGAGTAAAAGAAAATTTGAATCGATTAAATTTTACGACTACTCTGGTACAAGGAGATGCTCTAAGCCCGGATACTTGGTGGGATGGACGGCTTTTTGATCGCATACTTCTCGATGCACCTTGTTCCGCTACAGGAGTAATTCGACGCCATTCTGACATAAAGCTATTACGAACCAATGAAGAGGTCTTGACTGTAAGCGAGATTCAAAAAAACCTGTTGCAGGTGATGTGGCCATTACTCGCTCCTGGGGGCATGATGGTTTATGCTACCTGTTCGGTCATGGCAGAAGAAAATGAACGTCAAATTGCTGCTTTTTCGACGAGTCATTCTGATTGTAAGGTACAACAGGGTACTTGGTCCTGGGGACGTGCAACAGGCCATGGCCAACAAATTTTACCTGGTGAACAGGGCATGGATGGATTTTTTTATAGTGTGTTACGCAAGAAGTGTTCTTGAGTAATGCAA
>NZ_CALMPD010000282.1 GCF_937871865.1 uncultured Legionella sp. | reverse complement strand
GATACTCCAAGAAATAATCAGAATACTAACCCAGCAGACAACTTTTTGCGACAAAACCCATCAACGTCATATTCCCTTAATATAATTGGTCTACAATTATTACTAATAGTGTTAAATTATTAATATATGGATAAATTGAACTCATAAAAAGTTTTAATTGTTTGAAAGCATTTAATTTAGAGGATAATTATGATTACGTTGGAACAATCGGGCATAATTAAAGAAGCACTTAATAAGAAGATAGCTAAAAATGAATCAGGAGAACAGAGAAATTTGACCCCTGGTCAGAGTATATTTTTAGCAATAAAGGCGTGTAAAGAAGATGGTGTCGCAAAAGAGATTATCGATGAGCTTAAATCGCTATATCTTAACGGTGTTAGAACAAGTAGTGATAAAGATACGATAACTCAAATAGGCCAACACCTGAATGATAACCATAATTTTTACATAACAACTCGTCATGAAGACATTAATAACGACCCCATACGACGTTATTTTGAAACCCACACTGCCTATCAAATGCTTGAAGACTCAGCCACATCCTTAAAAACTGAAGAACTACGGGAGTTTACAAATAATCTTACGAAAAATTTGTATAAGCATATGCCTATAGAAGATCAGAGGATAATGGAGTACATCTTAGCAGGGGTAATGCACAAATCACTGAACAAATATGAGCAAGAATATGCTGAGATGATAGGGCAACTTAAAAGTCATAATTTTCATGGCTTATCTCCTAAGGCATGCGATAATCTTTGTGAAATCGCAAGAAGCACAATACTTGCTACAAATAACACAATGTTTGATAAACAAATGCCTGCAGATATATATGCAGAAAGTATATTTACTATGGGGATGGATGGCCGAGGTAGAACAGGACGAGGGGATCCTAATAGGGAGGGAAGTTCTTTTAAAGGACTGATTCGTGAAGGAACCCCCTTGCCTGAAGGTGATATTGCCAGATCTACCCAATCACCTTTTTTAAGATCAGCTGATCAGGCAAGTTATATGATCGAATCTCAATGGTCACAGCATTTGTTTTCAAGACAAACCCAAGTGTTTTCTAACGGAATTTCAAGTACAACTTTAGCAACGCTTCGAAATATTCTTATGCAAAAACGCCTAGGTCATGATCATCAAGCTGATGACTTTCAATCTTATATGACAGCTTTTGCCTCCTTAATGGTGTTTAATAGTGGAGGTCACTCACTTTTTGAAATTTTTGAAGTATTTAAATTACCTCAATTGCGAGAAGTGATGATTGAGGCTGGAGTAGATACTCTAATTGACGAAGATACTTTGTTGGATGAGTGGTTATTGAAGGGACAATCAGATGCATTGGATAAAGCATTTGAGGCCAGCAGTAAATATTTTGATGAATTTGGTGCTGAGATAATATTATCGCAAACCAATAGTCCAGCTATAGAAAATAAAAATGGGACTATAGTACATCAGGCTGTTATTGACTTAGATGCAGATAAATTTGCAGAGTTTTTAAAAACAAATGAATTAGAAATAGCAGAGCTAATTGATGAAAAAAATAGCTCACAGTATACAGCTTTTATGGTTGCTGCTCAAATAGGAAAGGTTGATCATGTTAAAATGCTATACGAAGCAGGTGCAAAAGTAACGGAATCTATGCCTCAAAAGGGTAGAAAAATTGGAGTAAGTGCTTTAGAAATTGCAATCAAAAGTGAAAAATTTCCTGTAGTGAAATATTTATTGGAATTGGAAAATGTTCCCGAATTAACAATTAAAAAAGCAGACGAAGGAGACTTGAGAGATAGAGCTCCCTCAGTGTACTATGCTTGCCGGCAAAAGGATGAAAGAATATTAGATAAGATTATTGAAACAAGTGCCAAGGCGCAATCCCCATTGACAGATAAAGACAAAAAATTAGCCCTTGAAGAAACGATACGTTTTGAAAACCAGGAAGGCATGGCATTTTTGCGTGATAAACTTGAAAAAAGCGGCACTAAATTGAGCCTTGGTGAGAAGCAGCATTTATTAGAAGCTGCTGCTGGGCGAGGGAACGTTCAATTATTTAATACTCTTTTGAATTCAAAACTACTTGCCCCTACAGACGAGGTTAATTATTTAGCATTTCTGGATATTGCTTCTGTAAAAAATTATGTGGCAATAATGAAAGAGGTGCTTAGCAATCAATACTCACTAGAAAGTGCTCAGAGTAAAATTCCTCAGTCAAGACTTGATATTATGATGAATCAAGCTCTTCAATATCAGCATTTTGATATGGCTGTACTTGCTATTTTGTATGGAGCAAATCCTGCTAAGATGCCAATTGATAAAAATGCTGTTAGCTTTGCAGAGTATCTTAAAAAAGCGCCTGAAAAATTTGATGCATTCTTGACTGATAAAGATAAACTCATTATTGATAAGAGGACTGTAGCATTACAACAAATTCATTATGGAACAAGTAGTTTTGGCGAAAAACTTTTGAATTTACTTTGTAAATTCTTGTCAATTTTACCTGGAGTAAATCTTGGAACCTATTATGACAAGAGAAAAGAAGCAGTGACTCGTATTACGTATCAGGTGTTAACGAATGTTCCCCAAACTAATGCTGATCTTGGATTAGAAGAGAAAAAATCATCAAGTGAATACGATCAGTATAAGAATAAGAGCAGGCCATATGTTGATAACAGCCGGTATAGCTTATTTGGTAGTGGTAAAAAAACAGATCCCAGCGATGCTCAAGATACGCATAAAGACGAATATGGCTTAGGTTATGATAAGGCTCGGTTAATTGATAAAACAAAAGAAATGAGATCTTCTATAATAAATATTGTAGATCCCAATAAAATTGAAGATGAAAATGAATATAGTTTTACTGAGAACTCCCCCAAATTTAAAGGGCTGGTTTAACTGGTTTTGTCGCAAAAATTACACCAGGCGTAAACGTGACATAATCTTAATGCTGGTCAGATGGTACTTGGCCTATTCATTGAGT
>NZ_CALMPD010000281.1 GCF_937871865.1 uncultured Legionella sp. | reverse complement strand
TCAGTTTAGTGAATAACACATCGGAGCCCATGGGTGACTAGGCAATCAATTAATCGTTTATTGGCCGTCATGGTTAAAGAGTTCATTCAGATGATGCGTGATAGAACGACTATATCTATGATTATTGGTATTCCTTTAATGCAGTTAATATTATTTGGCTACGCGATTAATACTAATCCACGAAATTTGCCAACAGCAGTGGTTAACCCAGAGAATACCGAATTTAGCCGACGCATTTTAACCAGTATGGAAAATTCAACATATTTTAAATTTATTAGCGACCCTGTAGATACAAAGGAGGCAAATTGGTTGCTAAAAACTGGCCAAGTACAGTTTATCGTGAGTTTTCCTCCTGATTTCACAAGAGATATCGTGAAAGGGTTGCATCCTCCCTTATTGCTTGAAACGGATGCTACCGATCCTGCGGCCACCAGCCGTGCTGTATCCGTATTTACGGATTTGGCCAGTCTGGCACTCAATGAAGATTTAAAGGGGCCTCTTGAATCTTTAAAACCCAAATTACCGCCTTATCAGCCGCAAGTACATGCAATATACAATCCCCTTGCAATTACGGCATACAATATTGTGCCAGGACTTTTGGGCGTGGTATTAACCATGACCATGGTTATCGTTACTGCATTGGTCATTACCAGAGAAAACGAGCACGGTACTATGGAGACTCTCCTTGCAACTCCGTTAAAACCAATGGAAGTAATGGCAGGAAAATTAATACCTTTTGTCATCGTGGGCTTTATTCAGGTCGTACTGATTTTAGTTATGGCAAAACTTTTATTTTCAGTACCCAGCCAGGGCAGTATCTTGTTGTTATTGGTTCTTAGTATTCCTTTTATTGCAGCTAATTTATCAGTAGGACTTACTTTTTCTACCTTGGCCTCGAATCAGTTGCAGGCGGTACAAAGTGCTATGTTTTTTTTCCTTCCTTCGATTCTGTTATCAGGATTTATGTTTCCTTTTCGTGGCATGCCGGAGTGGGCGCAATGGGTAGGAGGCGCTTTGCCTCTCACTCATTATTTAATTATTGTCCGTGGTATTTTGTTAAAAGGGAATGGTTTCTTGGAGGTTTGGCATCAAATAATCCCCATCTGTTTGTTTACTGTTGTGGTTTTATTTATCGGATTCAAACGTTATCGGAAAACGCTTGACTAGCTTGACATCATTCTGATGCCAGGGCGCCATTATATGACGCACCTGATTTTTTGATTTCATAGGCTTGTCTCTATTCTGTTATAAATTCAGCCACTAAAATACAACCTACAGATTCGACATTATGTTACGATAACGGTCGTTTGAGGTGAAGTATTTCCAGCGATATCAGTTACTGCAGCACTTACAGTATCGCCAAGGAGCAGTCCTGGGTTAGGTATAGCCCAAAGCCCTGAGGAATCGACAGTTGTTTGTGCTGTCGAACCATTAGGGAAGGTCATAGTCAATGTAGTCCCTGGTTCTGCCGTGCCGGTAATCGGATCCGTTTGATTAACTGGATCAATAACTGGCGCTTCGGGAGCCGTTGTATCTACAATTACTGGAGCTAATGCACCTGTCGGGCTAGTATTTCCTGCTGCATCTGTTTGTACTGCCAGGACTTGCCCTGCGTTATAAGTGCCTTCTGGTAAGACGAAGCTGGTGCCAATTCCCGCTTGCCACGTTGCACCTTTATCCATGCTATATTGCCAGATAGCTCCAGGAACAAGCCCCGTGACATTTACCGTACCGTCATTAGTAATTCCTGGTGATGTTTCATGCTCCAGGGTGAGCGTAGGCGGGGGAGGAGGGAGCGTATTTACAATTACTGGAGCTAATGCACCTGTCGGGCTAGTATTTCCTGCTGCATCTGTTTGTGCTGCCAGGACTTGCCCCGCGTTATAAGTGCCATCTGGTAAGACGAAGCTGGTACCAATTCCCGCTGTCCAAGTTGTACCTTCATCCATGCTATATTGCCAGGTAGCCCCTGGAACAAGCCCGGTGACATTTACCGTTCCATCATTGGTTATTCCGGGGGATGTTTCATGCTCCAGGGTGAGCATAGGTGAGGGAGGAAGTTCTGTTTCTATTGTAAAGTTAAAGGCTGGTGTTGAAAAATCAGATACGTTACCTGCTCCATCTGTGGCTGTTGCCGTTATACTGTGAGGTCCGTTGCCCAGGATAGGGGTAAAAAACGTCCAGTTTCCATTGGTTGCTACGGCTATGGCACTACCGATTACGTTACCATTATCGTAAAGGGTTACGGTCGTTCCGGGCTGAGCAGTGCCCTCAATTGTCGGTGTAGTATCGTTCGTGGTACCGCCATTGCCAATTGGGTTGCCTCCATTGTCCACCACGGAGCTAATTGCGGGGGGCATGGGCTTTCCTGACTGAAGGTAGGTATAACCATCGGTACTAATGATTTTTTGTCCATCGGGGTTTTGAACAACGACGTCAACAACAGGGCCAGATGTTCCACTCAGTAAGGCAGGAACAATTACCTGAATCCTGGTCGAAGACAGCACATTAATTTGCGTTGCCAATTGGCTACCAATATAGACTAAAAGTCCCTGGGCGAAGTTATTACCCGTGATAATAATCGTATTTCCACCTTCAATAGGCCCGAAATCAGGGGTGATCGAGGTGATCACTGGTCCTAATAATTGGGTTAGTTGTTCTGCGATTGCTAAAACCTGCTTCATTTTTACCGCAGGAGTTTGAACCCATTGAGCCAAGTTTCCAACACGTTGATTGCCCCAGTGATGTTGTTTATCATAGTGTTTATTCCCATCAGCTAAGAGACTTAATTGAATGCTGATGCTGTTGTTATCTGGGGTAGCATTGTGTGATACTAAATGTTGGCCAATAAGAGACAGTTCCACACCCAATTTAGATGTATTAGGTAACCAGCTGAATCCTGTTTGATAATTATCATAAATTTCACGAGCAGTCGCCTCGCCAAAAAGTTTAAAGCGATCACCTAATAATTGGTTCACTTTGATTCCTGCACCTATACCATCACGGTTCTTAGTGGAAGCAGGGATAAAAATCGTGTTATAGCGCACTTGGTCGTAATAAAGAGCACCACTGACTAAGGTCGATGGAGTAAGAAGGTAATCAATTTCGGCATCAATACCAGTACTGTTTGCCCCTGCAATATAACGATAATTAATACACTGCAGGCCTGCAGCAAAACCATTACAGTTAAAGCCATTAGAGGTAAAAATAATAGGGTCTAAATATTTGCTATCGGCCTTTGCCCAATAACCGCCGGCATTTATTCCTTGTATGTGTGGTAAATCGAAGAGTTGTTCAAAACGAAGGCCATAGGCATCCTGGGCTATTCTGGATTTTATATTGCCCGTATCAAATTGAAATGGCAGGCGTTGCTCTAAACGGTCTATGGTTGCTTTAATATGAGCTAAAGGAGTAAATCCATAGCCTAAGGTTCCATTGAGGCGATATTGGCCTGAACCATATTCTCCTACGGCACCAAATGCAAATCGTTCTCCCAAAGGCAGCACGTACTGGGCATTAAAAAAAGCTCCAGTCAAATCACTGTAGGTTACGCCCAAGTTCACAGGGCTTGCTAATCCTAATTGGCTATTTGTTAATGATAGATTATTCAATGTTCTTGTAGCATGCGTCGGTTTGTTAAATAAGGGACTTCCTGTGGTTAAGGAGGGTTGAGCTGACGGTTGAGATACCGGTGGTACAGCGGCTATGGCTAATTGAAAAAACTGACAATAAATAAGTAAACTTGCAATAAAATGACGAAAATAAGTGGATGCTTTACTGCGATTACTTTTATTTATCCCAATGGTACGCTCAGTGCTTATATTATAGTCCATTAATCACCTTAACTTCTTGACATATTTTAAAGAGATGGTTTCTTGCAAAACGAATAGTAGTTTATAATTTACTTTTCCTACCGTATTATCCTATTGGTTTTACAGGATAATATACATCCTACAATGTAGGATCAGGTATTGCAAATATGATGTTAGCTATCGATGTTTAGAAAATACCGCGTGCTCACTAACCTTTATACTTCGTTGCCGGTTCCGTCAAAGAACCAGACTCTTTTTTGCAAAAGAGTCATGATTTATATCTTGTTCAGTAGTTCGGTTCTGGTGTTTTCATCAACAAAGGCAGATTCTATAGCCATTCTGGTTATCTTGTTCATGGTGTCATCACTGTATTGGTACGCTTCCTGAACACGTTGGTACTCCTGAGCGAGATTCGTGCTCATAAACGGAGGATCATCAGAGCTGATGCTGACTTTAATGCAGGCCTCATAGAGCTTGGGGAAGGGATGACTGTTCATGTCCTTAAACAAGCCTAAAAAAATATTACTGGTAGGACAAACCTCCAGTGCAATGCCTCTTTCTTTAACCATAGCCATGGTATCAGGGGAGTGGATTACATTGACGCCATGACCTATTCGTTTAATAGGCAGGTATTCCATTGCTTCTACCATGCCTCTGGCTGAATCAAACTCTCCGGCATGGACCGTACATTCTAATCCCGCATCTGCGGCAATTTGATATGCTTTGGTGAATAATTTGGGAGGAAATTTTGCTTCATCACCACCTAAACCAAATCCAGTGACGCAGGGAAATTGATCAATGCCAGCCTGGTGCGCTACTCGTTCACATGCTTCTACCCCAAAGTGGCGGACCCCAGTGCTGATAATTCTTCCTACTATATCAAATTGATCTTTGGCATCATCAATTGCTTGTTGTATTGCTGCTAAATGTTCTCTTGAAGGTATTCCACTTGATTGTTCTGCATGATCAGGTGAATACATCATTTCTACATAGATTGCATGTTCCTGAGCATTAGTGCGAAGATAATCAAAAGTAATGTCATAATAATCCTGAGGCACTTTGATTACTGCCGCCAGAGTATCATAAACTTTTAGAAAATCGAGGAAGTCTTTTGACAGGTAGCTTGTTCCATCAGAAGCAATCAAACCGGAAGGTAGGGTTAATTTATTACGTTTTGCAAGTTTTAAAGCTAAATCAGGGGAAATGGTGCCTTCTAAATGAACATGTAATTCCGCTTTTTTCAAATTCATTGCTTAGCCTTTTTTCTTTTAAACAAGCCTAATGGTAACTTAGTTAAAAAAACGATAAAATAGTAAATTATAAATATAGTTTTTGGGATTGATTATGAGTGCTACTGATATAGATAAAGCGTATGTGAGTCCATATGACAAATTTTTATTTGAATATGATGCAACTCATGAGAAATCGGCATCACAGCTAAAAGAAATAAAAAAGCATGAG
>NZ_CALMPD010000280.1 GCF_937871865.1 uncultured Legionella sp. | reverse complement strand
ACTGGAGAGATAACCATGCTTAACAAACCAGATATAATTAGTGTTTTGAGTGACAGCATCTTATGTCTCTTTATTATATTTATTAATTTTAGAATAGCACAGAGTTTGGCGGATTATTAGAGGATCTTGCTAATTCCTATACCGCTATTTTAAAATAGTTGTTTAAGGTAAAAATTCGTAAAATGTTTGACCGGATTACAGTGCAAAAATATAACTTGTTGCGATACCGGCTAGCAAACCAAATAAATGTCCCTGCCATGAAACTCCTTTTTCTCTTGGGAAAATCCCAAAAAAGATACCGGCAAAATAATACAAACTCACTAAACCAAGAATTACGGTAGTTAATGTACCTTGCTGGTAAATATTACAGATGAGAAATCCCCAATATCCTGTAATTACAGCACTGGCGCCAATGTGGATCCCGGGAATTGCGAAGCACCATATAGCTAGACCACTAAGAACCGTAATATATAACGTGACCATGAGGTAATAATGAAGACCGTTGATCAGGATAAAATTGCTTAATACCAGCAAGGGGATGGAATTGAAAAAGAGATGATTAAAGTTGGCATGAAGCAATGGTGCACATATGATTCCAGGCAGTCCCCGAATATGTCTTGGGATGATTCCAAGGAAAAGAATTCCTGGATAGATAAAATGGCTAATAAAAAAGACTATCCAGAGAACAAGGAGAATAAGCCCCAATACCTCAAAGTTATTCTGTGTTTGAGCGATTATCACATTCAGACTGTTCATTAACTCATTGATCATGATTTGCCCGTTGTCTGAACGGTGTCTTTAGGTGCCTTTTTCGGCTGTACTGGAGGTGGAAGTGCAATATTGCGTATTGGCACAAAAAGCAAAGGTTCAACTTGAGTTTGATTGACTATCATTGTCCAATGCAAATGAGGACCTGTGACTCGACCGGTCATTCCTACTAAGCCAAGCTCTTGTCCTTGTTTCACGTTCTCTCCGACGTGCACGAGAATTTTGCTTAAATGGGCATAAAGAGAAAATACTCCCATGCCATGATCGATAATGACGGTATTGCCCGTAAAAAAATAATCCCCTGTTTCGACGACGTTACCTTTGCCTATTGCATGAATCGGTTCACCTTGAGGCGCTGCTATATCCAGGCCTGAATGTGGATCTCTTGGCTGTTTGTTATACACGCGTTTTAAGCCAAATAAACTACTGATAGGGCCGCGTAGAGGGGCCTTGAATTGTTGTTTGAAAGGATTAGTGTTCGTGTATTTTGCAAAAATTCCAGTTAATTTTTTCGTTTCTTGTTCAATACGCACCTTATCTTCTGCTTGGGGATCTACTTTACTTAAATCGTTGATCGTCAAATATTGAGTTGTGTAAAATTTATCACTGACTTGGAAGGGAATGGTGGTTTTGATTGGTTTTTTTATATCAATGTACTGAATGGGATCTTTATTATTTAGAGGAATTGCTACAATAAGCAGCCATTGGTTCGGTTTGGTACTTGGAATAACTGGAATTTTATTTCCATGATAATAAGCTTCAGGTTGATTCTTAATGTCTATAGGGATGATGGTCAATCCTCCATTGACGGCATGGTTTTCAGGCAAAGCTAACGCATTGACGCAATGTGAGAAAACGCATAAAAAGAATATAATGCAACTGATAATTTTGTTCATGAATAGTTAGTCCTTAATTTGTGTCACGTCGCAAATGAGATTGCCTTTTGCCAAACGCACTTCGATGGAATCTCCGATGGCCACTTGGTGTGCATTAAAAAGTATTTTATTGTCGCTGCTTGCGATGGCATAACCTCGGTCTAGTGTAGCCAAGGGACTAACTGCATGTAAAGTTGATAAATTGGATGTCATTTGAAATCTTAATTGTTTTATTTTGGCTCTGATGTGCTGGTTTAATTGAATTATGAGTTGGTTGAGACGAATTTGGGTGTGTTCGATTTGCGTTATGGGATTTTCTGTCTGTAACTGAGCAAAACAGAGGTTCAGATTCTGTCTCTTCTTCTGAATCAGTTGCGCCATGTTCGTTACTAGCTGGCGCTCCAGGTAATCCAGTGTTTGCCAATAAGAAATAATTGTCCGACGGGGTGAAGAAATTTTCTCTAATAAATGTTTTAATCTCAATTGATGATTTTCAGTTTGTCTGTTGATTGCAGAATGCAATCGAGAAATGGCATTGTTTACGGTATTGAGTAATTCAACGCCATTTGGGGTTACAGCAATAGCTGCGGCAGTTGGTGTTTCTGCTCTAAAATCAGCTACGAAATCTGCAATAGTAAAATCTGTTTCATGGCCTACTCCTGATACAATCGGAATCGTGCTGGCAGCAATGTGTCGCGCGAGTTGTTCGTTATTAAAAGCCCATAAATCTTCCATGCTACCGCCACCACGAGCTAATATGAGAACATCACAACGAGGTTTGGCATTCGCGCAGAGTAAGGCATTTATCAGTTGTTGAGGGGCTGTTGTTCCTTGAACTTCGCTGGGATAAATAATGATGTGTGCCAAAGGAAATCTTCGGGCGAGTGTCGATAATATATCCTGAATCGCAGCGCCGCTGGCGGACGTAATAATACCTATAGTTTTGGGAATTGCAGGGAGCATTTTTTTGCGTGCAGGATGAAATAATCCTTCTGCGGCAAGTTTGTTTTTCAATTCTTCAAATTGTTTGTACAGTTCGCCAAGACCGGACTCAGTAACTTGTTCCACTATTAACTGATAATCTCCTCTTGCTTCATAGAGACTTAGTGTTCCACTAGCAACTATCTGCTGACCATCAGTTAATTTTTTGACAGAGGGGCCGAAATGTCTGTTTTTAAAAAAAACACAGCGAATTTGAGCGCCACCGTCTTTTAAGGTGAAATAATAGTGCCCTGAAGACGGTTTGCTTAAATTGGATAGTTCTCCCTCTACATGAACAATTCCTAATTCATTTTCCAGATAGCTTTTAACTTGTTTATTCAGTTGACTGACCGTAAGTACTGAGAATTGAATGGCCATAGTGAAAAAATATCCAACAAATCAATTATTTGCTTATACTAGCAGATAAAAAAAGATTTCAAAATCTATTGAAGGAGCTTATGCAATGAATTAACTTAATAGGTGAAAATACCCAATTCATAAGTTATATCATATATCAAATATAAGGACGTGGCATGAGACATGCGCTAATTTTGGCAGCAATATTAACTTCTTTCGGTGCAACCGCCGATAGCTTGTACGATGCGGTGCAGCATGGAATGATTTCAAATCCTGATGTTCTGTCAAATACTGCAAAGGGTCTTGCTGCTAAACAGGGTGTAAATAAGGCAAAAGGTGCTTATTATCCTACTGTGGATGTCACTGCCGGATTTGGCCGAGAACGAAGCTTAAACCCGACCACTGCCGCAATTGATGATACTAATGTCGCGATTCTTGACCGTAATGAATCTGCTGTAGAGCTTAGGCAAAATTTGTTTGCTGGAGGCGGGGTAGTTAACGAAGTTAAACGTAACCAGTATATTACTCAGTCCCAAAGATGGAAGACACAAGGCGTTGCTGAAGATTTAGCGCTTGATATTACCAAAGTTTATTTAGCTGTTTTGATGCATGAGCGCCTTTATGCCCATTCTATTTCTAACCTTCAAGCACATAAATCAGTGTTTAAAATGATTAGAGAACGTGCTGATGCAGGTATTTCCAGAGAGGCGGAGGTTGATCAGGCTGTTGCGCGTTTGGCTCTGGCCGAGTCTAATAAAATCAGTGCGCAGGCAAATCTGCAAGAAGTACGAATCAATTATGCTCGATTAGTTGGAAAATGGCCGGAACATTTAACCTGGCCTCATATCCCAACCAATAAGGAATTACCGGGAACTTTGACGAAAGCTCTTGAAAAAGGCTTGGATAATCACCCTACAGTAAAATCCAGTTATGCTGATATTAAACAAGCCAAGGCTCAATACCAAGTAGCAAGAGCAGCATACTATCCTAAAGTTGATTTAGTATTAAGCTCTTCTAAAAACAGGAACCTCAGTGGTCTTGTTGGCCCCAACAACTCTGATTTGGCTGCAATTAGAATGAACTATAACGCATTTCGTGGTGGGGCAGATGAAGCATATGTTCGTCAAACAGCTTACCAGGTTCAGGATGCATATGAAGTGAAGAACCGCTCTTTGCTGCAGTTGAAAGAAGCCATTAGATTATCCTGGAACGTGTACACTACTGCTGCTCTCAGATTAAAACCATTGCAAACACACGTTGATGCCTCCAGAAGAACGCGTACTGCCTACCAGGATGAGTTTAAAGTAGGCAAAAGAACTCTTTTAGACTTGTTGGATTCTCAGAATGAATATTATCAGTCTGAGATTGAGTTAGCTCGTGGCAAAAATGATGAAATGCTCTCGCGCTTTAGAATCCTGAATGGAATGGGCAACTTGCTGTATTATCTGAAATTAAGATTACCTGTTAACGTAGTGAATAATGATGTCTTTAGCTCAGCTCAGACACACATATTACTCAACAAACGTATGGATGAACTGCCTTATCCAAATGATACTGATAATCCTATGCTTTTAGCTCAGCCTGTTAAAAATATGGAAACAACACCTTTAACTAAGGCTATAATAGATAAGAACACTACTTATCCTCAGCAGGTAACGCCAAAGTTGTGGTATGTCTCTGCGGGTAGATTCACTGATAAAAAAGAAGCGCTTGCTCTCGTGAACAGATTGAATGGGCTTGGTTTTTCATCCTTCATGAGTGTTTGCGATAATCTCCTTACTGTACTTGTTGGCCCCTATGAATATCGTGGGCATGCGGGTAATGGAATGGAGCGATTAAAGGAACTGGCTCATGTTCAGGGAGTATTGGTTACATTTAAGAAAGCTCCTAATAAGGCATAATAAAAGGCCGGGCATATTTTTATTGATATGCCTGGCTTTTACTGTTTTTCCAACCCCCGTCATGCAAGCCTCAACTTCTGTAACTATTGATAAAATTCAGCAAATGGAGCAAAAATCTCAAGGTGATATTAAAAAGAGATTTAGGGCTTGGGTTAATTTAATTACTTCTCTACAAAATAAACCGGTTGAGGTTCAGTTAGAGAAAGTAAATTCATTTTTTAATCAATTTCATTTTGAAACTGACGAGCAATCTGAAGGTGTTGAGGATTACTGGAAATCTCCGGATGAGTTTATCATTGATGGAGGGGGGGATTGTGAGGATTATGCAATCATCAAGTATTTCACGTTAATTACTTTAGGAGTGCCTACCGAACGTTTGAGAATTACATACGTTACTTCCCTCAAATTACAACAGGCGCATATGGTGTTATCTTATTATCCATCACCAGAGGCAGAACCTCTGATTTTAGACAGTTTGGAAAGTCACATTATGAAAGCATCCAAACGAACAGATCTCAAACCAATATACAGCTTCAATGGTGAGGGGTTATGGCTTGCTAAACAACGAGGGCAAAGCTCTTATATGGGACAACCCAATGGTTTGGGGAAGTGGGATGAATTACTGAAACGAATGCAATGACAAGGTGAAACACCATGACACTTATTAAGAAAATGGCTTTGGGTGTATTAGGAATGTTACTTCTCGTTTTTATGGGAAATTTTATAATTACGATGAATAACGCGCGGAATTTTTTCATTCAACAAATAGAAAGTAATGCTCAGGATACGGCTACATCCCTGGGATTGTCATTATCTCAATCCTTATTAAGTCGCGATATCCCTACGATGAATTCTATGGTGCAGGCTGTCTTTGATAGAGGCTATTTTTCATTTATTCAGGTCAAAGATGTTAAAGGCAAAGTGATTATTACTAAAAAGTTATTGCCCCAGCAAAGCAATGTGCCACAATGGTTCGTCAATTTGATTCGATGGCCTTCTACACAAAAATCTTCATTAGTTATGGATGGGTGGATGCAGGCTGGCGTGGTTTCGGTGATAAGTGATCCTTCGAATATGTATGAGTCTTTATGGCGTAATGCTGTCGAGATGTTAAAAGCGTATTTTCTTTTTGCTTTAGTAGCCTTACTTCTAAGTTATGTTTTTCTGCAGATTTTATTAAGGCCTTTAAAAAGAGTAACTGCTCAGGCTTTGGCTATTTCTGAACATGAATTTCCTATCGAGGAGCATATACCCAGAACACCAGAACTCAGACAAGTTACTTTAGCAATGAATCAGATGGTGATAAAAATTAAATCATTATTCCAGGATCAGTTACAACAGGCTGAATTATTGCGAATACAGGTTTATCAAGACCCTTTGACTGGTTTAAGTAATCGTCGTTATTTTTTACAACAAATATCAGCAATTTTGGATAACGATGATGAATTTATTCCGGGCTATGTTTTATTAATTGTGATCGATGGCCTTGATGAATTAAACCAACAACAGAGTTATCAGCAGGGTGATGAACTCATTTTATCCATTACTCGTATTTGTAAGGATTTTTGGAAACAACCTTCAGTAAGCACTCTTGCTCGTATTAACGGCAGCACCTTTGCTGTGATTATTCATGAACGGGATCCAGAGGTTTTTGATAACGAATGCAAGAATTTCGAACAAATTTTGCAGCAAATATTAAATGAGGTAAAACAATGTACTGCTCATATGGGGGCTGCCAGTTATTTTGCGCACCAAAATGTTTCCAATTTGCTTTCTATGGTGGATCTGTCTGTTAAAAAAGCTCGTGAGAGTGGGGTATTTTTCTGCCAAAAAGATCATGATTCATTTAACTATCCACGACTGATTACTCGAGATGATCTTATTCACTCACTGGAGCAAAAAGAACTCGGTTTGTATTCTCAAGCAGTTACTAACGGTAAAGATCTTTTGCATAGAGAACTCTTTGTGCGAATTTATGATAGAGAACATAAAGAACTGGGAGCTGGTTATTTTATGCCAATTGCTGAGAAGGCCGGATTAGCACATTTGATTGATTTCTATGTTCTTAAAAAGCTAGCGACACTAGGCAGTGCTTCAACTAATGGCTATGCAGTAAACATTTCTCAGGATACTTTGGCGAATAAAGGGCATACAGAAATGTATTTGCAGCTGTTAAAGGACACACCCAAAGCTGTACGAAACAATTTGTCATTGGAACTGAGTGAATCTATGGTTTTATCCTCTTTTGCCGAGGTGAAATTATTTGCGAAACAAGCTCAGAAGCTTGGAGTTAAGCTCGGTGTCGATCGAGTGGGAATTCATTTCTCACCACTGCATTACTTAAGTGAATTACATATAGATTATATTAAATTGCACGGGAGTCTGGTACAGGACATTGACGAAAATGAAAGCAAGCAATTCTTTATCCATTATTTTAATGAGATGGCTAAAACCCTGGACATTCAAGTTGTTGCAACTCAGGTAGAACGAGAGAGCCAATGGCAGGCTCTTGAAATCGTTCATGTGCATTGGGGACAAGGACGCTATCTGGATCCAGTTGTATCTTTAAATCAGTAGATAAAAGCATGAATTGAGAAGATTCTGAGCATAGGAGCAGATACATCAATCCTCTTAAGAAGCACTGGCAAAAAAGTACGTCTGTACGTCTGAATGACAGTGACCTTAAAGAGGGGGCTCTGTAAAAGATATAAAGAATCAGTTATTATAATCTCTCAAAAAACCACACTAAAAATAACATGAATTATTATCGCAAGCAGCCTATATACTCCTTTGTAGCGCTATTGTTAGTTAGCAGTATTTTAACTGGATGTGTTGATTTATCAGGCTCAAGAAGTGCTTATAGAAAAAAAGCGCATAAGCATACCAATAGTGCCAGTATTCCTAAAGCGAATACTCCTTCTTCTAAAAAAGGGGAAGTACATACTATGCGGGGTGGCTTAGGAATTTTTAGTATTGGGATGAATCAACTTCGAGATTCAGTAGCAGAAAAATATCATATTTCTTCCCGTAGTACGATGTGGTACAACGCAGGTGAAGTAAGCCGTAATATCATTAGTCGTTACTACAAACAAAAAGAACACAGACCAATTATATTAGTAGGACATTCACTGGGGGCTAATGAGCAGATCAAAGTAGCCAGAAATCTTAACGATGCAGGTGTTCCTGTAGCTCTTTTAGTCACGGTGGATGCAGTATCTCAAACTATAGTGCCTCCAAATGTGAAACAAGTACTCAATGTATATAAACCAGGTTTTGTTCCAATGTTCAGTGGTTTAAAGCTACGAGCAGTAAGTCCTGAAAAAACTCAGATCGAAAATGTTAACGTGGAATTGTTAAAGGATGTTAATGTAAATCATTTTACCATTGATAAAGATAAAGTGGTGCAAGCGATGATATTGGACAAAGTTGAAAAGGTGTTAATTGATGGAAATAAACAGGGCGCTTAATGGCCAATCTGCTCCACGTATATGCGTTATTGGAGCAGGTCCTAGTGGTATAGCAGCGATTAAAAATTTACAGGAGCAAGGTTTAACGAGCATTACTGCTTTTGAAAAGAATAATCAAATCGGCGGTAACTGGGTTTATGATGTGAATAACACTCATTCCAGCGTTTATGAAACTACTCATATCATCAGCTCAAAAAGATGGTCGCAGTTTGAAGATTTTCCTATGCCTGCGGAGTATTCTGACTATCCTTCTCATATGCAGTTATTACAGTATTTTAAAAATTATGCCCAGCATTTTAATCTTGAGCAATATATTCGATTTAACACAACAGTTGTAAACGTTACGCGCACTGATGAAAACAAATGGCATGTTCTTTATGAGGATGCGCAAGGCACTCATGAGGCATTTTATGATTATTTGTTAATTGCTAACGGACATCATTGGGATCCGGTGTTACCGCAATACCCAGGAGAGTTTTCCGGCGAAGTGCTTCATTCTCATCAATATAAGAAAGCAGCTGTTTTTAAAGATAAAAAAGTATTGGTTGTTGGTGGTGGAAATTCTGCTTGTGATGTTGCGGTTGAAATATCTCGTGTGACACAGCAGACCTGCATCAGCATGCGTAGAGGCTATCATATCTTCCCAAAATTTATTTTTGGCAAGCCGACTGATGTTGCTGTAGCTAAAATCCAATGGATGCCATCTTGGTTTAGGCAAAAATTTATTAGTTTGGTTATACGCGGCTTACAGGGTCGATATGGTAAATATAAATTAATGAAGCCTGACTGTGGCCCTTTAGAAATTCATCCAACAATTAACTCTGAACTTCTCTATTTTATTCGCCATGGCAAGATAGTACCCAAAGCAGGGATCTCGCATTTTGACGGAACTAAAGTTCATTTTTCTGATGGTAGTCAGGATGATTTTGATACGGTAATTTTCGCAACCGGTTATAAAATCAGTTTCCCATTTTTTGATAAGGAATCATTGGATTTTAGTAATTCGACCAAAATTCCGTTGTATCGGAAAATGATGCATCCCGATTTCGATACCCTTTATTTTATCGGTCTTTGCCAACCTCAGGGGTGTATTTGGCCTTTGGCTGATTATCAATCTAAAATTGTTGCTCGAATTATTGCCGGAAGTTTGAAACGTCCAGAGCAATTGCATAAAAAAATTGCCAGAGAAATCAATAAACCTCATTATCGCTTTAAATCAAACAGACGCCATGCTTTGGAAGTGGATTATCATATTTTTCGTCGCGAGTTATTAAAAATGCTGGGACAGAAACGATTTGGACTGAAGGTTACTTCTTAATCTAAACTACTACGCCAAAACTCCATCCCGTGCCTTGTGCGCGGGATTTTAGACGGATATGTCAACTAACTCTGATGGAATGGTATGCTTCCTTTATCCTAAAGTTCGTTTACGTTTTATAAGTGATGCCATTAATTTCTCAATATTATTAATATGAGGTTCCTCTTGGTGAATAATGGCTTTTGCTCTGCTTTCACAATAGCCTTTTACTTCTTTATCCGGCAAAATATAAAATTTGTTTTGTTCTACCTCATTTACAATATGCATTGCTACGTCCATGGCCGGGCGTGAGTGTGATAATAAGGTGCTTAGCGAATCATGAAGAACAGAGTTGGATTCAGAGGATTTATTGGCTAATAAAGATGTATCGGTAAAGGATGGGAATACAACGGACACATCCACTGGTTTATCAAGACGTTTCAGATCAAAATGCAGTGATTCTGATAACGCCAATACAGCATGTTTGGACATCGAATACGCAGCCATTTGAGATCCAGAACAAAGAGCATACAGGCTTGCCATGTTGATAATGTGAGCATTAAAAGACTGTTTAAATAAATAAGGAGTGAATGTTCTGATGACATGAGCCATGCCAAATAAATTTACCTCCATAACCTGTTTCATATGGTCTGCTTGTAATTCCCATACCGGTCCCAGGTTTCCTATAATACCTGCATTATTAAAAATCCAGTCCACTTGGCCGAATTCTTGATCAACCACGGACAACAGATGCTCCACTTCATCCGGTTTCGTTATATCGCAAGTAACCTGAATCACTTGTTCGGGATATTGCTCTATCAGTTTATTGCGCTCATCCCGAAGTTTGGTGCCGTCTTTGTCTACCATAACTACATTGAAGCCCCGTTGGAGGCAAACCTGGCTTAAAGCGAGTCCTATACCATTTGCAGCACCAGTGATAACGGCTACCTTCATTCTCATTCCTCTATATATAGTGTGATTTAAACTGAGCGAATAGCGTTTCGCGCGTCATGAATGGGAGGTCATCATAATTTAATCTGCTGCTCTTTGAAATAGCCCCTGTGAGTTAGTATTGTCCTATTTGGTTTTTTTAGGCAATTTGAGGTAATTTATTTAATTTAATTGATGCAAAGTAGAGGTCAGTTATGTATTCAAAAGCAGAAATTAATAATAATCAACAAATCAAAACGACCAACAATAATCATAATGGATTGGTAAATAAAAAAACGGGTCGTTTGAAAAAATTGCAGTATTGCTTCGCGCAATGCTAATATGAGCTACAACATTCAATCTTGTCTATTTCCTTGATAGAGCATTTAGTCAGTTCCCCTAAATGCAAGAACCAGTTTTCAGAATGAACGTTTGGTGAGTATGTTTTTTGTTAAATACTCGATAAAAAATTCGTGCGCAGAGCCAATAGATAAATCGTGCTTTGCTATACTTAATGAAGGTTACTATAACTCGAGATTATTTTGAGACAGTATAAATTATCGGAAGTGCCCGATGAATACCCAGAAAAACCTGATGAGTATCCGGAAGAACCAATGGAGTATCCTATTGATCCTGATATCTATGAACCTGATTATCCTGAGTTACCAGAACCAGAGCCTGTTCAGACTCCAGAACCTGGCTATGAAAAATAATTTAGATGGGATCGTTTAACAATCCTTTTAATGCATCGCCGATGCTTTTGGCTCTCATTAAACTTTCGCCAATGAGAAACGTATTGATTCCATGTGATTGCATTAATTTAATGTCTGCACGAGTATTAATGCCACTTTCAGTAATAATAATTTTATCTTCGGGGACATCGTTTTTTAACTGAATACTTAATTGTATGTCCGTTTTAAAGGTATGAAGACTGCGATTGTTTATTCCTATTAATGGGGTAGGTAATTTTATAGCTCTATCAAGCTCCTCACGAGTATGGCTTTCCACCAAAACTGCCAATTTAAGTTCCTGAGCTAGCTGACAAAAATCAAGTAATTGAATATCATCTAACATGGCGGCTATTAGGAGGATGCAATCTGCGCCTAATGCTACACTTTCATGGATCTGGTAGGGGTCGATTATAAAGTCTTTACGTAATACTGGTAAATTGCAATGAGATTTGGCTAGGGCAATATTATCTGGATGTCCCTGAAAAAATTCAATATCGGTTAAAACCGATAAGCACTTCGCTCCATTTTGAGCGTAAGCATCGGCAATCTCTGCCACATCAAAATCCTCTTTAATTATTCCTTTGCTAGGTGATGCTTTTTTTATCTCTGCGATTATTGCCGGGGATGAATTATTCATTAAGGCTGTTGAAAAATCTCTGCTGTCTAGCGCTTGTTTTGCTGTGAGTGCGTGCAATGACTTATTTTTTTTGGCCTTAGTTACTTCCGCTAATTTATGTTCGGCAATTCGTTGTAAAATACTATTCATGGTTTGATTCTTTATTTAAAGTTTGAGTTAAAGAGCGAAGCCTGGTGAAACATTCTGCAGCCTTACCATTGTCCAGCGCTGCTTTTGCTATTTCAACGGCGCTGTTAAACGATAGGTTGTCTTTAGCGCAATAAATGGCAGCTGCGGAATTAAGAACGACCATATCTCTTGCTGGGCCAGGCGTACCTGATAGTGCCAATTCGATGAATTCCAGGCTTTGCTGCGGAGAGTCCACGATAATTGCATTCAGATTTGGGTGATGAATCCCATAATCTTTGGGGTCAATTTCCCATTCATTAAAAACACCTTGTTGGTATTCTACTACTCTAGTTGGTGCGCAAATACTTATTTCATCCAGGCCATCTAATGAACTGATTACTAATGAGCGGTCACTGCCCAAGTTGGCCAGTACAGTCGCCAGAGGTTTTTGCCAGGTTTGAGAAAATACGCCAACCACCTGTTTTTTCACGCGCGCTGGATTGATTAATGGGCCCAACAAATTAAACAGAGTTCTAATTCCTAATTGTTGTCTTGCTGTTCTCGCATACTGCATGGCTGGATGGTAATGAGGAGCAAATAGAAAAGCAAGGTTACATTGTTTGATGCATGTTTGAATTTGTTCGTCTGTAAGATTTAAAATAAACCCTGCCTGTTCTAACAAATCGGCACTGCCGCTACGGCTGGATACGGAGCGATTTCCATGCTTGGCTACAGTAATCCCTGTTGCAGCTACTACAAAACTGCATGCGGTAGATACATTAAAGGTATTTTTTCCATCGCCTCCAGTGCCCACAATATCAATAAGTTGTTCACCTAAATCCAGAGGATGGGCGAGCTGGCGCATTACCTCTGCTGCTGCAGTTAACTCTTCTGTCGTTTCACCTTTCATGCGCATTAATGCTAAAAACGCGGCAATTTGAGTGTCATTGAGCTGACCCGTCATGCAAGCATGAATCACTTCCTGCATTTGGGCTGTATCCAGATTTTTTTCTGCAATCAGGTGTTCAAATAATTGATTGGGTTTCATAACTTAAAAAATTCTCTAATAGGTGTAGCCCATATTGGCTTAAAATTGCTTCAGGATGAAATTGTAGTCCAAAAAGCGGATATTGACGATGTGAAATTGCCATAATTGTATCTTCTGCCCAGGCATCTATTGAAAAACAATCAGGTAGGCTGGGTACATCAACAGCAAGAGAATGATAACGCGTGGCTTTAAAATAATTAGGGATATTCTTAAAGAGACCTTGATAATGATGAAGGATATTTGACGTTTTTCCATGCATGATTTGGGGGGCTGAAATAATGGTTCCGCCAAATGCCTGAGCTAAGCATTGATGCCCAAGACAAATTCCTAATATAGGGATTTCTTTATGTAATTCTCTGATTGCCTCTAATGAAATGCCTGCTTCATTGGGGGAGTTGGGGCCTGGTGATATGACCAGATGCTGAGGATTCAGCTCTCGAATGAGTTCGATATTAATTTTGTCATGAGCATAGACCGCAACATCTTGATTCAAACATTGAAAATATTGAACGAGGTTATAAGTAAAAGAGTCGTAATTATCAATGAGTAACAGCATAGAGTTTTATTTGTCGCTATATCAAATGGTATAAGAATTGGTGTTATCTTAGCATAATTGTTTTATTTAATAAGTGCTGCAAGAGTACTGGATAAGAATTTTCTGCGAATTTATCATTACAAAGTAAAATCTTCACCCAGATAAACAGTTCTTACTTGCTGATTGGCAAGAATAATATCAGGAGTTCCCTCACATAAAATTTTACCTTGACTGACGATATACGCACGCTCACAGATATCCAATGTTTCTCGTACGTTATGATCGGTGATTAATACTCCTATTCCTTGATGACATAAATGTTGAATAATTTTTTTAATGTCGATAACTGAAATAGGATCTACCCCGGCAAAAGGTTCATCAAGTAAAATAAAGGATGGCTCGATTGCCAGCGCTCTGGCAATTTCAACCCGCCTTCGTTCTCCTCCAGAAAGCGCCATCCCCAGACTTTTTTCGATATGGGTGATATGAAATTCCTGAAGCAATAGATCGAGTTTCTCTTCTCTGGCTTGTTCGTCTAAATCTGTTCTAAGCTCTAGTATCGCCATAATGTTTTCTGCAACAGTCAGTTTGCGGAATACAGATGCTTCTTGAGGCAAGTAGCTAATACCAAGTCGAGCCCTTTGGTGCATAGCGGATTGAGTGATGTCTTTACCATTTAGAATGATTTGCCCAGCATCACAGGATTGTAAACCGACAATCATATAAAAGCAGGTGGTTTTTCCAGCGCCATTCGGGCCTAATAAGCCAACACATTCGCCTTGTTTGATATTAATGTTGATTCCATTTACAACCGTCCTGGTTTTAAATGATTTTTTTAAATCGCGTGCTTCCAATAGACTCATGTTGGTTTCTTTTCTGGGTAAATGATAATTGTGGTTCTGGTTTTTCCTTTGCTTTCAGTAATGACATGCTGTTCCAGTGTATCATAACTTATTTTCGCGGCTGATAATGAATTAGCGCCTTGTTCTACCCGTGCATTACCTATTAATTCAATAAGATGCTTCAGAGGATAATATTTAATCGTGTCGGCATAAGCATGAAATGGAGGTTTATTGGGCCCGGTTTCAGTCCAGTAATGAGCTTGCTTTCCATTTTTTCCATTAGCTATCGCGAGGATTAACTGATTTTTATTATCTCCTTGGGTTACGGCGTCAGCAGCATGAAGATTAGTTGTGCCTTGCATAAATTCCACGTTCCCTGAATACACTCCTTTATGATCTTTTTGGCTTAAATCTGCTGAGTCAGATACCACATGCATGGTTTGCTCTTTATCCGTAGGCAGGGCATGCCCAATGACAGAGATTATCATCAGTATGAAATATAATCCCCATTTAACCTTTAGCTGGCTCATAACTTCCCCTTGCTTTATGGAGCAGTTCTACTCTTTTTTCATCCAGATAAGCGTTCATACCAGTTGACTGGATGATATTACCTGGTTGCTCATAGGTAACGAAAAGATTGGTAGTGGCTTTTTTTTCTTTCGGAAAGTAGGTGACTTCTTCAGTCTTTAATGTACTTTCCTGAGTTTTATCACCTGGGTTTTGATGAACAACAACTTGTTCTATAAAAGTAATACGTGCTCCTCCATCAAAGGATTTTGCTTTTATGGAGTTTATTTCCCACGCGGGTTGCTCATCTTGTTTAATAACAATATGAGGAGTTTTCAGTAAATGAACGTCGTCTTTCGGAATGTGTTCCATTAGAGGAGTAGTTAATAAATTGATTAACACGCCTTCGCTATTAAATTGACGAACAGTTAATTGAGTTACTGTTGTGTCAATTGTTGTCGATAAAGCATCATTATCCAATGCAGTCGTTTTTTTTGATTGATTCATATACCATTCTGAACCTGCCAGGATGAATAACGTGAGTAATAGCCATAATGATTGTTTGACTGCATTCATTGTGTTAGATAACCTTCCAAGGCTAAATCCGTTTTATTTTGTGCGTTCAGTATCAAATCGCATAGTTCACGTACGGCTCCCCGGCCACCTGTTTGTGTTGTTTGCCAGTCAGCGAACTCTTTTACCTGAGGTACGGCATTCCCAACGGCAACCCCAAGACCCACTTGCTGGATTAATGGCAAATCAGGCAAATCGTCACCAATATATGCGAACTGCTCATCCTGCAAGCCTAATGTTTTTTTGAGCTGTTGATAGGCGTTACGTTTATCAACCTGGCCTTTATAATAATATTTGATGCCTAATTGCTGCATTCTATGATCTACAACAGCATTGCGTGCGGTAGTAATTACAGCAACTTCTATGCCAGCTGCCATTAATAATTTCAGCCCCATGCCGTCCTGGACATGAAAAGACTTTAATTCATTACCATGATTATCTATATGCAGCAGGCCATCACTGAGGACTCCATCCACATCACAAATAAGGCATTGGATTTTCTTTGCTCGTTCCAATAATTCGTTCATTTTGTTCCTCTTAATTAAAAGACGCCTGCGCGTAATAAATCGTGCAAGTGAAGTACGGCCTCAGGTCTGTTCTCGGCATCCACTACTACTAATGACGTGATGCTGTGTTTTTGCATGATTGCCA
>NZ_CALMPD010000279.1 GCF_937871865.1 uncultured Legionella sp. | reverse complement strand
CGATAATGGGTTCGATACCTGCCCTGCGATTTTCGAGAATAATAAGTTGTTCCGGCGAAATAGGATTAACCGGCGCATCTTTTAGTTTTCTTTTGGTTTTTTGTATGGCCACTGCTTTAACACCAAAGTCCAAGGCTAACTGTTCATTTTCTTTGGAGTAGTAGCCTTTATCAGTACCAATCGATTCAATCGGTGTTTGAAATAACTTAATGTGTTGCACCACCATCTTCTTAAGACTGGCGGCATCGGGCATACGAATCGAGTCATTAGGAATGGAGTAAATAAAATTGCCGCCAACCCTGCCAATTTGAAATTGACGGCCAAATTCAATTCCCTTGTGATGCTTATTTTTATTGAAGCAATCAACCGCATTGCGGTGAAACGAAAAAATCTTTGATTGCCGCGGTGTACTTTCATAGCATCGTTCAAACAATTCACTCAATAAGGCAGGCGCCTTTTGTATAAAATTGACGATCATGTATTTATCTCTCACCGGAAGCGACTCGATAATGAAAGGCTCATCCATAATGCGAGCAAAACGTATCACCGGTTGTATTGCCTCGGATACCACACCCCAGAGTTTAGCTAAAGCTTGTTTTCGTGCTTCTACTTTTTGTTTGATGGCTTTACTTTTTTCAAAATAATGCTGTTTTGCCAGTCCCTTAATGGCCTTCATATCAATTTGTGAACAAAGGTTTTCCCGCAAAATACAGCATAAACCGCATTATCACGAAGTTGTCGTTCCATCCCTCGGTCAGTTTCATTTAAAAGTTGCTGCAGCAAAAAAACGCCCAAGTGAATACGTACTTTGAGTTTTCTTCCCAACCACCATTTCAATTTAGACGTTGATCTCTTTAAATCCGGCAGAATAAGTTTCTCCAACTCGACCCAATCCAGCACTTAATCAAAGGGTGTGCGGGCGACACTTCCACCATTATTTTTTGTACTTTTAAAAATTGGTTATCCATCCCGGATTTACAAATGCTCAACTTCCCTTTAACCTTCTATTACTTTTTGAATAGACGTCAGTATGGCGACGATACAAAGTGAAGTAAAGTCGCAGACATTATCATTTATTAATTCAGGATGTAAAACGTTATTACAGCGACCCCAATGTGCAGTCAATGTTGGAAAATATTATCAAAAATCCCATTGAAACACCGCGGGGTTATAAAAATGCTAATAATGGCATAGCCCTGCGCGGTCCCTTATCGCAATTTTTTAGCGGCCTCTATCTTAAGCCCCTTGATGATGCATTCGACACCATGGATGTGACCTATCTGCGGCATCAAGACGATATCCTGATTTTATGTCAAACAAAGCGCCAATTAGAGCGTTGTAAGCAACGGCTTATGGGCGTTTTACAAGAAAAACGTCTGCGATTATCGCGTAAAAAAACACGCATAGGCAACATTGACAAAGGGTTCCATTTTTTAGGCATCAACTATCTGGAGCCGCAACCTTCGGATGGCACCAACGTCTCACAGAACTCGTTTGACTCAGGCAATCAAAAACAATCTGAACAGTATTTAACCTCTATGGGGAGGGGGGGAACAGTTCGGCATCAACTGGTCATTCAGATTCTCTGCATAAAACGATCGTTCCGCATGCGCGGACGTTACGAAATGCACGCGAGCAAGTGAAACAAATGGTTATTGATGGAGTCTCTCTCCGCCGAATCGGGAGTTACTTGCATCGTTGGTGCACGTGGTGGGTGAAATCGTCACAAAGCTGGCAATACGAAGAAATTATGAAGTGGTTTATTCAAGTCTGTCGAGACAGCGCGGCGAAAAGCATCGCCGCGGCTCTACTCGAACGGGCGACAATCAAACAGTCATACTCTGCGACATTGCTGGCGGGTTTAAATGTTCACGCAACTGCGTGAGATCGGCGGTTCTCACTTCATCTAGGCGGCTAACGGCCGCCAAATCAACGGCCGCCCCCCGCACACAGCCCGCACCCCAGTCGTTCCCCAGCGGTCGCTGACCATGCACGCGCATTAATGCAAAATCGAAACCAAGAACAGAATTAAAAGCCCTCAGAGGAAACCAGGAATCATTCCTCCCAGTTGCCCAGTTGTCAAAAGTTAACCCCCGAGGTAATGTGATCTCGTTGAACTCAGGCCTCGGGTAAAACGAGCGGTCTAGTCGGCAATATTCTTGAGCAACATGAGCTGGCACGTTGCGTTGCTCTTTACCCACATCCCACCAAGCGGCGTCCATCGCCGCCCAATTTTGTGCGGTATCCCACGCATAAAAGCCATCAAGGTAGCGCTGATAGGCTTCTTTGAGGGGTGTAAAATCAAAGTGGGCGCTGTGGTGTTCTTGGCCTGCTTGGCTGTAAACCAAACCGACTGGTTGGCCTGTTGCGGCATCAATGCGTTCTATTTCATCGATACGTGCCGCCATGATTGCTTTGGTTTCTCCGTCCATATGAATTTCTAACATGCGGCACATGTGCGTGTCTTTCGCCCAGTAGGCGTATTCGTAAGCGGTACAGTTGAAGGTTCGACCTGAATAATCAGTAAAGATGCCTGGCGTTCGAAGAAGTGTTTGGGTATTCGCAGGTGTTGCGGTTAATAACACCTCTGCTTCCTCTTGTTTCCCTTTGGCTACATCGTGTAAAAAGTGACGTGTTTGGAAACTCGGATGCGCGCGACAAGCCTCTTTAGCTGCTGTTGGTAGACGCTCAAATTGCTCATCATTAATACGTGCAAGCAAGGTCTCAACGTCCACCTCTACATCGCCCGCCACGAATTCATTTCGGTGGGGTACCTCGGCAGGATGCACTGCAAAATCAGCGCAAATATTCGTAAAATAATCTGGGTTATTGGATGCAGCAATAGGGTCAATGAGTTCGGCAAAATTCACACAAATAGAGCCTTGATGAGTTACAAATTTAGCCGTTTCTCCCGTTGCTTCTTTGTCCAAAATCATAAAGTCATCCATGTGAAGATTTTCACCCGTGGTGACGGTGCGATAGGTGCGCTCAAATGCTTGTCGAATTGCGGTCAAATCGTCTGTATTAAGTGCACGTGACAAACCGAATGGTTCAGCATTTACATTACAAAAATTACAAATTGCTCTTTCTACATCCTCGCCACTCGTTAAGGCAGTGGATACCCGACTTGCCAAGTCATGACTTAAATCAGGTGATGCATCAAGAATCACCCCAAAATTTCGGTCGCTGAGGCCTCGGGCTTTGCAATACACATTCAGGTTCGCTAGAAAAAATTGGGTCAGTATTGATAATCGTTCTGTTCGTTCATCCACAGGCGTTCCGGCTGGAATACTATAAAATGGTGGTGTAGGTAGTATTTCCCATACATCAAGAGCACAAGCACCTAATAAAGCTTCAATGTACTCCTCTATTGTAGCATCTGCCCCAAAACCCATGAGGGTATCAATCACCTCTTTGGTGGCAGGTGTTCCATCGCTGCGTTGGGTAAAATCAATGATTAACCCAAACAACGCTAAACTTTGCTCACCCAGCACCCGTTGGATATCTGCAAAGCTTGGCCCTGCAGGTAGTGCACTTAATACGGCTGTTGTAAGCCGGGTACGTGGGTCGGTTATTGCCACCACCGTCGTAGGAAATGCGCTATGCATGGCATTATACAATGGGGAGTTAGGCGTCCCTGCCGCATTATTGGTGCGGTTCACATTAAATGCAGGATTCACGACGTGTGATTCGCTGTCCTGGGCTCGCGGTCTTAATTGGATGCTGTATAAATTAGAGGGCCTTGCAAGAAAGGCCGTTATCGCATCACCATAGCTCATTCGCATCGCTGAAACCGCTTCAATGTAGGCTTCTATTTGCGCGAGCCGTGCTTCTTTACCTGCCCGTTGTGTGTTACCCACCTCAAGTAATCCTATATCAAAGGCCAATGCTTCTTTATAAGCAGTTAATGCTCGCAGTGCACCACCATCAAAAAATTCCCTCGAGGCCACGATGGCTTTACATGTATTATCCGTGCTGATTTCTTGACCACCTATAACCGGGACCATCAGGTGAACCTTATTGGTGATAGGGTTAATGTGGATGTATCGAGGTGATACTGGCTCTGTTAATGGAATAGGCATCGTCTACTCACTCATTTATAATTTAATTAGTGGCAATTATAGAGCATAATGAATTAAATTTGAATAGCATTAGGCCTAATCGGTACAAACATCATGGACTACAGCTTAAACTTTTCAATAAACTACAAAAAATTCCTATTTCGTGACAACAACTAAGTAATTAAATCATGTAGAAATAAAAAACTTCGATGATCCTTATTCAGCAAGGGATTCTCTTCGCACGACTAAGTAATTGGAATTAAAAAGAATTGGTAAATAGGGAAAAATACCCACAGAAAAAAATATAAAAAAAGTACGCGGGACGGTATCGTAACAACAAAAAAATGTAAAAAACAGTCTTGACTGGCATGAATTTTGATAAATACAAAATTGAATTAAAAAATTTTAGGCATTGTAGCAATGAAGAAACGCGATGCCCTCCTTTTATTTTATAAATACCTTCATCAAAACATCATGCTTCATCAGTCAACAATTCATAACTGCCCCAAATCCACCAATTTGGCAAATTATCGGTACCGTCTGAGCAACGATAATTTCGTTCTGTTAATAGATTTTTCTCAGGTTTCTTTCCTCTGAACATTCGTTTTTAGCTCATCAAAAACCTACTTTTTTATAAATTTGAAAAACATCGTCCGAAAAATTGGAATTCTTCCAATTCGTGCCATATATTTTAATTAATATTCATTATCATACGGATGAGGAACGAGATGGATAACTCGCAATCTATGAAGTCACTGTTTGAAGATCAAGCAGCAAAAAAACCTCATCACATCGCTGCAATTCTTAATAATAACTCATTAACTTATGAAGAGCTAAACCAAAGAGCCAATCAATTGGCTCATTGTCTTATTAATCAGGGAATAACATCAGACACCCTAGTGGCCGTTTATCTTGAGCGATCTGTTGATTTTCTTGTTACTGTATTGGGGATATTAAAAGCAGGAGGAGCATACATCCCTCTTGATACGACCTATCCTTATGAACGAATATCATTGATATTAAAAGGCTCGGGTAATCCTCTACTAATAACCTCCAATGCCCATAAAAAAAAATTTACAGTATATAAAGGCCCATTATTGATCACCTCAAATAATAAGGATATAGACAATCAACCGACATACAATCCTTCTATAGCAATCAAAGCAGAACACTTGGCCTATGTTATTTACACCTCCGGTTCGACAGGTACGCCCAAAGGAGTTTTGATTGAGCATGGGGCTATTGTTAATTATTCACTATGGTTTTCAGAGCAGTATAAGCAAGTAAAACGAATCGACTTTTCCTCCAACCAAGCATTTGATATGGCCATTACACTTTATCTAGTTCCCTTAGTTCTTGGAATAACGGTCATAATGTGCAAAGACATAATTAAAAAAGATCCTCGAAATTATCTAAAATATTTAAACAGTAATCAGATTGATTTTATTAAACTAACTCCAAGCTATTTTAAAGTTTTGGTTAATGAAACTCAAAATAAAGCAATAAAACTACCTCATTTAAAGAAAATAATGCTGGGCGGAGAAAATCTGACAAAAGCAGAATGTAGCGCATGGCTTTCGATGTATCCCCATCACAGTTTATATAATGAGTATGGCCCGACAGAAACGACAGTGGCCATAACAGCATTCACTGTTGACAAGAATAATATCTGCAGCATGAATGACAGCATCCCGATTGGCGCCCTGGCTAGAAACACTTATGCTTATATTCTTGATAAAGAATTAAAACCTGTAGCAGATGGAGAGGTCGGAGAACTTTATGTTGGCGGTGCATGTTTGGCCAGAGGCTATTTAAATAGCCCCGAATTAACGCAACAATACTTTATCGCAGATCCATTCTCATCAGACAAGAATGCACGCATCTATAAAACAGGTGATTTATGTCAGCGTAATGTGAAACATCAATTTGAATGCCTGGGTAGAATAGACCATCAGATAAAAATCAGGGGATTCAGAGTAGAGCCAGGGGAGATAGAAAAATGCTTAAGCACACATCCAGCATTAAAAGCTGCAGTGGTAATTGCTTCGACACAATATAATAAGGAGCAGAGTTTAATTGCCTATTACATTATTGAAAACGCGAATACAGAGCTGTCATTTTCCGAGCTAAGTGACTATTTGAAGCTCTATTTACCTGAATATATGATTCCATCAGCATTTATAAAAATGGATTCCTTCCCTTTGAATGCTAATGATAAATTAGACAGAAAAGCCCTGCCAAAGCCCCAATTTAGCCCAACTCAAAATTATGTGCCTGCGCGAACTCGTTTAGAAAAAATCCTTGCTAACACTTGGGCAGAGGAATTAGGTATCAGCCCAATAGGAATTCACGATGACTTTTTCGAATTGGGAGGGCACTCGCTATCTGCTGCTCGTATTATTTCCAAAATAAATCATAAGTTTAGAATAGAATTGTCTTTATATGATTTTTATGTAAACACAACTATCTGCGATTTGATACCATTCATAAAAAAAGCCAAGAAAATAGAAAAAAAACAGATCAGTTTAATTAAAAAATTCAATAACGATTCAGCTCTGTTTCCTTTAAGTGACTTTCAATTTACATTATGGATAGCAGATACGTTTGAGCCCAAAGCCAAAAAATTGAATATTTTCACCCGAAAACGTATTCAAGGACGTTTGAATATTAAGAAATTAAATAATGCATTCGAAACGCTATTACATAAACATGAAGTATTGTCTTATCACGTATCAAGATTTCGACCTGGTCAATATTTTATTAAAAACTCACCTTTTGCCATTATAGAAGAATCCCTGGAACAATTATCAAATGAGCAAATGGAGGATGTACTAAAAGAATCAATCCAACAATTGATTAATTATTCACCTTGGCCAAGCAATACACCTCAAATTATTATTCGATTGTTTCTCTTGAATGATGACAGTAGTGAGTTACAACTTTGTATTCCACATATTATTTCAGACGATCTTTCGCCTGATATTTTGCTACACGATTTATCAAAATTTTATAATTCCAATAGCAAACCCAATAAAAATGTGGCGCAAGATCGTTCGTATCGTGATTATCTTTTAGACGAGCAGGTTTATTTGAAAAAGCACCTGAATCGAGATATTAGCTTTTGGGAGGATTACTTAAAAGACGCGTGTTTACATACGTTTCCATCGAAGTACGTTATAGAAAACATGCAAGAACTCAATTACTCTTATTCAACCTATATTGAGATTCCAGAAATAACTCTTGGTGAACTCAGTGCTTTTTGTGCCAGAAACCATATCAGCATACCGGATGCATTGTGTGCAGTAGTCGCTCTTGCTTTAAAAAACTGTACTAAAGCCAATAAAGACATCTCTTTGTGCATCAACAGAGTAAAATCAACCCGTGAAAATCGCGATTATGACAATACTATAGGATGTTTTTTACGAATTGAACCAATCAAGCTGGTAGTCGATGAGCAGACAAATCTTTCCACGATATCTCAGGAAATTCATCAGGAAGTAATAAATACAAGTGCTTATCAAGGATGTCCCAATTTAGTGAAGCTTGCCAGTATAAGTACCTTTAGAAAAGACAATAATATTATAAAATCCTCCTTGGCTAAAACCTTTTTCTGGTTATACAGCCTTATATTTCAAGCACAATCTTATTATAAAACTTTTAGAGTATTAGAACGTTTAAGTGCAAGTAAAGGTGATAACTTTTTGATAAACATTAATGTGCAGAGTAGCTTTCTGGCCCCTCCTCCCAAAGAGGAGTCTTTATTTGGCTTCATAGAACAAAAAGTTCCACCCTATCAGTATGACCTGTTAGAAATTAATAATCTGTTTGATGTTAGTTTTCTGCGTATGCCTGATTCAAACAATCCGTTTATAGTAATTTCTGCAAATTTAGAACCAAACTATAGAGAGGCAGTGGGTCATGAAATGATTCGAATTCTGAATGATGAGTTAACTATCACTTTATAAGGAAATACAGTATGTATCATGATTATCCTCAAGTTACGACTCGTTTTCTAAGAGATGATGAACGACTTGTATTATCAGACGAAAAGGAAATGCCTTTAGTTATTGAGGCAAACACACAAAAAGATGTGGCCTTTATACAACAGTTTCTGAGCACGCACGCAACTCATTTGCTGGAAGACCTGGCTCAATATGGCGCTATATTGCTAAGAGGTTTTGATATTACCTCTGACCAAGAATTCGAAAAAACAATTTTGAGCATTCCTCAATTTAAAGGTATTAGCGAAGCATTTATGGCGGAAAATGGACGCACCCATGTTGACGATTTAAAATTCGTATTGCATACCAATAGTGTATATAAAACTGGTGGAACTTTATATTTAGGGGGATTTCACACAGAGAATTATTACTCTGCTGATGTGCCCGGCTTTATTTTTTTTTATTGTGCCCAGCCATCAGAACTTGGTGGCGAAACAGGGATAATCAATACGCAAAAAATTTACCAAAGCCTGAATAGTTCTTTGCAGGAAAAAATTGAGAAAAACAGCTTTTTCGTTACAAAATGGTTGTTTACAGAAGTGGCTGAACGATATAACGTAGATCACGAAACTCTGGATCAGATTATAAAACAGTTCAATCTGCCTGTTGTTGGAACAGGGGATGAGCGCTTTATTTGTATGTATAAGCCTAGTGTATTTATCCATCCAGTAACCCATGAAAAAGCATTACAACTAAACCTGTTTGAGTTACCCACCCTGAATAATTATTTAAGGACATGCTTTAAAGCTGACTACAAAGGCAAAGACTGGTTCTGGCACCGCTTCTTTTGGAGTTTACCTGCCCCACTTTTTAATACGATTGAATTTTTAGCCGTAGCGGTCATTGCTTTTATTCATTCGCCTAAAAATGCTTATAAAATTGTACGAACCAAACTGGCCAGCTATTTTGCCCGAAAAAAAACAAATTTATCTGATCCAGACAAAGTAGAAACCTGTTTTACTGAACCAGAAATACAGGAGTTAGCTCAAGCAATGAGAGCTAATTATTGTTCCTCTTTATGGCAAAAAGGAGATATTTTACTGATCGATAATAAAAAGGTAATGCATGCGGGTATGCCAGGAAAAGGTGAGAGGGTAATTCGTGCTATGATTTCAAATCCTATTGCTATGAATTATACAAATGAAGAAACTGGTATCCTGCATGCAAAAGAACGAACCTCCCCATCATTGGGAGAGTCGTTGTCACATGTTGCTTGTTCCAAAGAAACACCTAAACAAGCACCTGTATCATCTTAGAGCCTGGTATCAGGCATGGATTAATTAGGTTTAGTGAAATGACTTGCTGCGAACTCTAAATCAGTCTCGTTTTCTTCTATTGAATTAACATCATTTCCCATTAAAGAAGCAATTCTAGTTGCCAGTTCAAGAGGTATAGTACTAAACAATGAAGTTTCTATACGAAATGCCTGAGCAAGAACTCGAGAGTTTTTCCTTATTTCTGACTGCCGCTCAAATGTTTTTTGTATCGTTTGCAATGTTGACTCCATGCTTTTATCAGAGAGAGCGGTTTCAATACGATCTGTTCCAAAATCATGATTATCTTTTGCCGCTTTTTTTAACACGTCTGATGTTACTACAGCACCAGCATCAATAAGATTTTTTATTGTTTGGGCTTGGAGTTCATAAAGACGCTCAGAAGGATCCACACCACCTCTGTTCATCGCGTCATCATAAGCTTTTTTTGTAGCGTCCCTACGTCCCTCTATCATTATATTTAGACATTCAGTGGTTGGTTTCAAACCCGATTCTAATGCACGGGCTATCGGTAATTTTCAGGATAGTTGTCGCTTGAAGCAGAGCAGATTTG
>NZ_CALMPD010000278.1 GCF_937871865.1 uncultured Legionella sp. | reverse complement strand
CGTTTCTTGAGGAGGAATACCTAATAAAGCGACATGACCACCATGATTCATCGACTTCATCATATCATTCAATGCCACAGGATTTCCTGACATTTCCAATCCAATATCAAAGCCTTCCAGCATACCTAACTCAGAAACCACATCATCCAGCTTCTCACGAGCCACATTGACAGCTCTGGTTGCTCCCATTTTACGAGCAAGATCTAACCGATATTCATTCACATCAGTTATCACGATATGTCTGGCGCCTATATGTTTCATTATCGCTACTGCCATAATACCAATTGGACCAGCACCAGTAATCAAAACATCTTCACCGACCGCATCAAAGGCCAAAGCACAATGAGTTGCATTGCCAAAAGGGTCTAGTATGGACGCTTGATCGCCCGTAATATTATCAGGTAAAACAATAACATTAGTAGCTGGAAGAGACAGATATTCAGCAAAGCACCCAGGTCTGTTCACTCCGACCCCAAGGGTATTACGGCATAGATGACGTTTCCCTGCTCGGCAATTTCGGCAAAAACCACAGGTTATATGCCCTTCTCCAGAGACGCGCTGTCCAACGCTCAAACCCTGAACTTCCTGTCCAACCTCAACAATTTCGCCATAAAATTCATGCCCTACAGTCATAGGCACAGGAATCGTCGCCTGAGCCCAATCATCCCATTTATAAATATGAATGTCTGTGCCGCAAATTGCTGTTTTATGTATTTTAATTAAAACGTCATTTACACCGTATTCTGGAACTGGCACATCCTGCATCCAAATCCCGGGTTCTCTTTTTGCTTTGACTAACGATTTCATGTAAATCCTCAAAATAATAATGAGTTAATTAAGTCCTGTAATTAAAACAGGACCAGTTCTGCATCACTTTTTGTCCTTTCCATTTGACTGAAGTTCACTGTTAGATAACAGAAAATTCCTTTCCTGCAATTTCAAATGCATGCAATGCTTTATCCAAATGATGCAGTTCAAGTGCTGCGGACATTTGAGTACGAATTCGAGCTAAACCTTTTGGCACCACTGGATAGGAAAAACCTACAGCATAAACCCCCAACTCCAGCAATCTATTGGATATACGGCCAGCAAGGCTCGCATCCCCCAGCATCACGGGAATAATCGGGTGCTCACCTGGAATCAGTTTAAATCCTAATTCAGTCATTCCTTTACGGAAATAGAGGCTGTTTCGTTTCAATTTTTCAGCCAAAGTATTACTTTGAATTAAAGTATCCAATACTACACTTGAGGTATGTGCAATTACCGGTGCCAGAGTATTAGAAAACAAATAAGGACGGGAGCGTTGGCGCAACCATTCAATAATTGCCTGATTAGCCGCAGTATAACCACCTGAAGCACCACCTAACGCTTTCCCAAGCGTACCGGTTATAATATCCACACGGTCTGTAACCCCAAAATGCTCTGGTGTTCCTCTGCCCGTTGCTCCCATAAATCCAACTGCATGAGAATCATCAACCATAACCATAGCATCGTATTTATCAGCTAAATCACAAATAGCAGGCAGATTGGCCAGGATACCGTCCATTGAGAAGACACCATCTGTTGCAATTAATCGAAATCGTGCATTTTTCGCAGCAATCAATTGCTCTTCCAAAGCCTTCATGTCGTTATTTGCATAGCGATATCGTGCAGCCTTACATAGCCGGACACCATCGATGATGCTTGCATGGTTCAGTGCATCACTGATAATTGCGTCCTCTTCGCCCAGCAATGTCTCAAAAAGACCAGTATTTGCATCAAAACAGGAAGAATACAATATGGTATCTTCTTTACTCAGAAATTGGCTTATTTTTTGTTCCAATTGCTTGTGTGGAGTCTGAGTCCCGCAGATGAATCGAACAGAAGCCATACCGTAACCGTATTCAGCCAAAGCTTTTTGCCCTTCGGCAATAAGTAATGGCTCATTAGCCAAACCTAAATAATTATTTGCGCAAAGATTAATTACTTCCTTATTATTTACGGTTACATCAGCTTGTTGTTGACTGGAAATAATACGTTCGGATTTAAATAATCCTTCATCCTTAAGTGTTTCCAGTTCGGTTTGCAAATGATTAGTAAATCGCTCGAGCACTGTACTCTCCAATGACTGTTGACAACGTCAGCACTTACGAACAACTCCAAGAACGAGACAAAAATAATTTTTAATTCGGCCGTTTAAGTCTATCTAAACTTCTTCGTTAAGAACTATTTTTGCCCCGACCCTGTTTTTTTCGTAAGTCCCAAAAACTGCAAATAATAACAAATTTTAAACATAGTCACCATGAAATACGAATAAGAAAAATAATAACTTTCAATTTAAGGCATTAATGCTTAGCACATGTGCCAAATTCTTGCTAAAATTGGCCCAAAGTTTTAACCTAACACACATAATTAACTCGGTAGAACAAATGAGCAATCAAAGCGCACGCATTAATATGGTCAAACAACAGTTAAGAACTGGCGACGTTTTAAACGATTCCATACTGGATTTATATGATCTAATTCCTCGTCATGAATTTGTACCCGAACTTTATAGTCATTTTGCTTATTCAGACATGCAAATTCCTCTGGCTCATGGCCAACGGATGTTAACTCCTTTAGAAGAAGGGTTAATTTTGCAAGGTCTGGAACTGAAAGGGAATGAAACCGTTCTTGAAGTAGGAACTGGAACAGGATTTTTTACTGCCATGCTCAGCAAATTATGCAAGCAAGTAATCAGTATCGATTATTACCCAGAATTCACCCAAAGTGCAAAGCAGAAATTGGCCGCACATAATTGCACTAATGTAGAGTTAATTACAGGTGATGCATGTCGTGGATGGTTGGAAAAAGCGCCATACGATGTTATGGTATTTACTGGTGCAGTGGAACAGTTGACCGAAACCCATAGACTTCAGATAATACCTGGAGGAAAATTATTCATTATAGAAGGGAAATCCCCTATAATGCAGGCTCGTTTACATCATTTGGATCATGACGAGATCTGGACAGAATCTATGCTTTTTGAAACAGATATTCCTCCGCTTGTAGATCAGTTAAAACCAAAAGAATTTGTATTCTAGGGAAAGCTCGCATGAAGAAATCGCTGCTGTTCTGTATGTTAACTCTAGGTCTCTCGACACATACCTATGCAACCGATCTAATGGATATTTATAAACAGGCTCTTGATAACGATACGATTTTCAAAGCAGCTTATGATACCTATATGTCCAATACAGAGGCATTGCCCCAAGCTCGTGCTGCACTTTTTCCACAAGTTGGTATTACTGGCCAGGTTGGCCGAAATCTGCAGGATGTAACCGCTGGAGGTTTGAGTACCAGCTTGTTTTATAGCAATAACGTATGGCAGGTTACTGCATCTCAAGCGGTATTTAATTATCAGGCATGGGCCAAAATCGCACAAGCTAAAGCCTCTGTTAAATCAGCACAAGCAACATTTAATGATGCAGCCCAGAATTTAATATTAAGAACAGCCAAAGCTTATTTTGATGTATTATTAGCCAAAGACACCCTCGATTTTGCAGAAGCCAAAAAACGTGCAAACAAGCGTCAGTACGAACAAGCCAGCCAACGATTTCAGGTAGGACTTGATGCAATTACATCGGTATATGAAGCAAAAGCCGCATACGATCAGTCAGTGGCTACCGTTATATCGGCACGTAACAATCAGGTAAATCAAAGTGAAAATTTAAGAAAATTGACCAATCATGTTTATGAGACTCTGGCACCGCTTCGCGACAGTAAGATTCCCTTAATCAAGCCAGAACCCAATGACGTTAACCAATGGATTGATACTGGCCTGAAACAAAATTACAAACTTTATGCTGCCAAATATTCTCTTGAAGTAGCCAAAGAGAACGTGAAAGCGTTATCAGCAGGTAACTGGCCTGTGTTTTCGGTACAAACTAATGCTGCTCAGAGCCATAATACAGTAGATAGTGCGTCGTTCTTTGCTCCGACAAAGCAGACTCAAGCCAACGTAGCATTAGCGATGAACTTTCCCATATTTCAAGGGGGGCTGGTACAATCTCAAACCCGTCAAGCACAATATGGATTCCAATCAACCAGTGAACAATTGGAACAAACCTATAGAGATGTAGTGGTAAATAGCCGTATCGCATTTAATACTATTAACGACGGAATCAGTAAAGTAAAAGCGGACAGACAAACGATTATTTCCCAACAAAACTCACTGGAAAGTACAGAAGCCCAGTTTGAAGTAGGTACACGTACCATGGTTGACGTGGTCAATGCACAACAACGTCTGTTCGAAGCTCAGGAACAATTAGCACGAGATCAATATGATTTAATAAATGCAATTTTAACTTTAAAATATCTTGCTGGTACTTTAAATGTAAATGATATTGAACTGGTAAATTCATGGTTAACTACTACACGGGTCAATGGAATAGCTTCTGTAGCCGGTGTAGCCACTAAATAATATAATTAGGTTGTTTTATGTCGTCCAATCCTTCATTAGTTGAAAAAAAGTTACTGCATTACACTGGCAAGGCTATCGCAGATTTTAATATGATCCAACGAGGAGATCGAGTAATGGTCTGCTTGTCTGGTGGTAAAGACTCGTTTACCATGTTAACTATTCTTGACCATTTGCGACGTCGTTCAGGAAATAAATTTGAAGTTTTTGCATTCACCCTGGATCAAGCTCAACCAGGTTGGGATGACTCTGTTCTTCGTCAATGGCTAGCTGATCGCTCAATCCCACACGAAATTCTTACCCGCGACACCTACAGCATAGTAAAGGAAAAAGTACCTGAAGGTAAAACCTATTGTTCTCTATGCTCTCGTTTGAGAAGAGGTATTATTTATCGCTATGCAGAGGAAAAAGGATTTAATAAAATTGCGTTGGGTCATCATCGTGACGATATGATTCGTACATTAATGATGTCTATATTATATAATGGCGATGTCAGATCCATGCCCCCAAAACTGCTTAGCGATAATAAAAAACATATCGTTATCAGACCCATGTGCTACGTCCAGGAAAAAGATATTATTACTTTTGCTGAAGAACAGGCTTTTCCTATTATCCCTTGCAATCTTTGTGGCTCCCAGGAAAATCTGATGCGTAAAAAAGTAGCTCGTTTAATCGACCAACTGGCAGCAGAAAACCCTAAAGTTCCCAGCAACATGCTCCATGCACTGCAAAGCATCAAACCAAGTCAATTAATGGATCAAAGCATGTGGAATTTCAAAAATCTTGAGCACGAATTAATTACTGAACGTGCTATTGAGGACGATAAAGTCTTCAGTTCAGAAGAATTTGAAGTGCTGGAAGACTGAAAAAATATCTGTTCAGCGAATAGCGCCAACTTAAGAACCATACCTTCTTTTCGAAGTCTGTCTGTCCTCTCTCCTTTGAGGGCAAATATGTCATCCTGAGCATGGCGAAGGATCTCCTGAATCTTGGGAGATCCTTCGCCATGCTCAGGATGACGTACTTTTCCCAACTTAACGTTAACGGCGGTCAGAGTGAATATGTTTGAATCTTGGGGAACAATAGAGTTTGAACACATACGCATATTAGGCAACATGATATTTCAGACTATAACTTCAAAGTCCCCTACCCCGTAAAATTATTGATCTTCAATACCAATTATTCACCTCGAGTTAGCCCAAATCCCATCAAGACTTAAAGCTCACAAATATATTTCATATATGTCTGGCTAAACCTTAAAAAACCTTTATTCTGTACGCAGGCACAAAAAAGCTTTGCAACATTCTTTACAAATATATTACATAATGTATAGTGTATGTTTTGCACAGGCTAATCATAAAGCAACATAATGTACTTAATATACATACATTGTGCGGAAATAAAGGACTGGCCGCTTTTTATAATAAACTGGTTGGCTATTGATGATATTTATTTAAGGTACAGGAACTTCTCGATGATAAGAAGAAAAATTATTAACCCGCGAACATTTCGGGTGTATACAAAAAGATATTTAAAATTTGACTTTGTTGCAGCCATAGTCGTATTCCTCGTTGCTATTCCATTATGTTTAGGAATAGCTTTAGCATCTGGAGCTCCATTATTTTCTGGTATTTTAAGTGGAATAATTGGTGGCGTCGTTGTAGGGAGTATTAGCGGATCTCATGTTAGTGTTAGTGGACCCGCTGCTGGCATGGCTGCAGTTGTAGTAACAGCAATAGCACAAATCGGTGATTTTAATTCCTTTTTACTCGCGCTGACTCTGGCTGGCGTCTTCCAAATAATCATAGGAACCCTCAAAGCAGGTTTTGTCGCAGATTATGTACCTACCAATGTGGTTCAAGGACTTCTTTGTGCCGTTGGTATTTTATTAATCATCAAACAATTACCACTTGCTTTTACGCTGTCCTCTGACTTTGATGAGCTTAAAGCGCACTTATTAGAAGCCACGGATGTAATAACACTGAGTCCCCTTCTTGCTATATCAAATCACATCAACACCGGGGCGATGTTAATTACATCCATATCCATCTTCATATTAATCTATTTTGAATATACAAAAGTTAAATTATTAAAAGAAATTCCAGCCCCCATCCTGGTCGTAATAACCGGTGTGTTCTTAAATGAAGTATTTCAATGGATGGATTCTCCTTTAGTTCAAAACTCACCACAACTGGTGAATATCCCTGATACTACAGGTTTATATGAATTCTTCGGTCAACTGCAATTTCCCAATTGGGCCTCTATATGGAATCCCAAAATTTATTTATATGCACTGATTATAGGCATTGTAGCCTCTCTGGAATCTTTGCTTAACCTAAAAGCAGGCGAACGAATTGATAAGAAAAAGGGACACAGCTCAACTAACCGTGAATTAATCGCCCAGGGTGTGGGAAATATTTCTGCAGGCCTTGTTGGTGGTATTCCGGTTACTTCAGTGATTGTCAGAACCTCTATCAATATTCAGGCTGGTTCAAAAACTAAAGTATCTACTATTTTACATGGAGTATTTATCTTATTTGCCGTTATGGTTATGCCGGGAGCATTAAACAAAATCCCGCTCTCATCTCTGGCTGCAATATTGATATATACCGGCTATAAACTAAATAAACCGTCCATATATCAAAATATTTATAGCCAGGGAATCGACCGCTTCATCCCATTTATCGTAACAGTAGTCAGCATCATCGCTTTTAATTTACTCGCAGGAATACTAATCGGTCTAGCCATCTCACTGTTTTTCATCCTCAAATCAAACAGCCAGACACGAATCGATATTATAAAAGAAATATATCCTAATGGCATTACCAGCCGTTTAATATTACCGCAACAGATGACTTTTCTTAATAAAGCTGCGTTGGTCGCGGAACTGGATTCTATTCCCAAACACTCGCAACTGATTATCGATGCTCGATACTCGCAATATATTGATAAGGAAATTCTGGAACTGTTAAAGGAGTTCAAAGAAGATCAGGCTCCGAGTAAACATCTTGCCTTGAATCTGACGGGGTTTAAAGATCATTATAAAATCCATAATTACATCGATTTTATCAATGTGACTACCTATGACGTACAATCCAATCTCACTCCAGCAGAAGTCCTCAATATACTGTACGAAGGAAATCAGCGCTTCCTGCATGACACCCGAATCCATCGTTCAAATCGTGTTGACATTAAGCATACAGCAAAAATGCAACATCCAATTGCGGTGGTACTCGCATGCATTGATTCAAGAGTTCCGGTTGAGACCATATTTGATATGAGTTTTGGTGATATTTTTTGTATCCGCATTGCCGGAAATGTGATTAATGATGACATACTGGCGAGCGTAGAATATGCCTGTAATGTCGTAGGTGCTAAATTAGTCGTAGTTCTTGGTCACACACGTTGCGGAGCGATACAATCCGCCTGTGATGGTATTGAGCAAGGATACATCACTCAATTACTTGCTAAAATAAAGCCAGCAATGAATGCAGAGACCAAGATTACGGATAATCGTACAGGACAAAATGTTTCTTTTGTTACCCGTGTAACGGAACTTAATATAGCCAATACAATGCAAAATATTTATTCGCAAAGTGATATATTAAGAAACATGATCAACAGTGATGAAGTGGGTATTGTTGGTGCGATGTATGACGTGAATAGTGGTAAGGTTAAATATGATGACTACGCCCATGAATTAGTTGAACTTGAAAGTAATGTGCAAAAACATTTAGTTAAAAAATGTGCCCAGATACTTCTACAATCAAAAATTCATTCAGAAGCAATCGCCTCTTAAATTCAGTATTCTCTCAGCTGGAGTGAACATCGTTTGCTCCAGCACTATGCCTCTCCCCCTATCCTCACTGCAGGTCAATCTCGAATAATAATTTCCTCATTAACTCAAGCGTTTATGAAGTGTCATTTTATTCTGGCTATTGCCTTTTAATATAACTAGACTTTAATTACAGAGTGTAATTTCTCATGGCCTTGGAAATTGTTCCTATTTCGGTACTATAAGTTCGTAACAACTTATTGAAATGAAGGTTTGAGTATCGGATAGCAATACAAGGGATTAAAATATGATTACAAAATTGCCTTACCGCTTAATATTGCTGATTAGCCTATTTATTTCTTCTGCATGTAGCGTTGCCAATTCAGTCCCCAATACTATTCAAGTCACCGAATGGGCTCAGCAAGTATTAATGGATTCACTCAATGCAAGCTATTACGACACTCCTGAAGACATAAATTCAGTCCAAAAACATTATTCATTAGAAGCGTGGCGTCCTATGAATAGTTTTTTTAACAATGAACTTAAAATAATTGAGCAATACAAATTAAGCATCCACCCTATTGCGCTCACCAAACCACAGTTATTGCCAGAACCCAATTGTGAATATAAATTATGCTGGAGGGTCAATCAAAAATTCAAACTCCCTGAGCTTAATATGATCATCGATTTCTCATTACTTATTTCACGGATTATTCGAAGTGATGCAGAATATTACCTTATTCAAAACCTAAATATGATTGTTCAACGCTATTAACGTATAAAGCAGAGTTATAGATAAACACACACAATCAACCTAAATCTCATCAGGTATATTAGTACTCATAAAATCCACCCATGTTTTGACTTTAGGTTGCATGTATCTGCCTGGATGATAATAAAGAAAAACAGGTATTTTGGGCATACGGTATTCAGCTAACACTTCCACCAAATCACCACTAGCCAAAGCATCAGCAACTTGATAATGATGTAACGAAACAATCCCCAGACCATTAACAGCACATTCCAGCATAGATGCCGCATCATTTAAATATAAAACCGGAGTTAAATATATTGTTTCTCCTGTTGGAAAAATCCAGGCATCATTAGGCGATCTCATGGTATGAGTAATGTATTTATGTTTAAGTAGTTCAATGGGGTGCTCAGGAATTCCATGCTCCCGAATATAGCTCGGTGAGGCGCAAAAAACATAACGTGTTGAAGTAATTTTCTTTTGAACTGAATTAGAAGCCACCTGAGCTGACATACCAAATACAATGTCTAAATCCTCTTCTAGAAGATGAGGAATATGTTCCGCAATTTGGAGATCAACCTTAACTTGAGGATATAAATTCATATATTCAGTTAACCGTGGAAAAATGCAATAATCAGCAAAATATCGCACACTTTTTATCCTTAAAATACCCACTGGTTCCTGCTTTGCTGCAACAATAACCCCATTAGCCTGATCTACGGCAAACAATATGTTTTGAGCCTCACGATAATATGCCGCCCCGATTTCAGTTAAGGCAACCTGGCGAGTGGAACGATGAAGTAGCATGACCCCAAGGGTTTCCTCCAGGGGCTTTTCATGACTAGAAATGAACCAATTATTGTTCAGCTGTTTTTTAAT
>NZ_CALMPD010000277.1 GCF_937871865.1 uncultured Legionella sp. | reverse complement strand
AGAAACAGATACCTGACGTCCACTGTAAGTCATGCTGACCTGGACTCCGCGACGCTCAACACACAAAGTAATAATTGAACCCAAATAATCTTGGGGAACTAAAATATTAGCTCTGACTATAGGCTCATACATTTCTTTAATTTGAGGTGATGGAGGCAGATGAGATGGATTATCAATCAACAGCGACTCACCTTTCTGAGTCAGAATTTTATAAACTACAGTCGGAGCTGTAGAAATTAAATCAAGATTATATTCTCTCTCCAAACGCTCCTGAACGATCTCCATATGCAGCATGCCCAGGAATCCACAGCGGAATCCGAAACCAAGTGCTTCTGAAGACTCTGGTTCATAGAATAAAGAAGCATCATTCAAACTTAATTTGGCTAATGCCTCTCTGAATGCTTCAAAATCATCAGAACTGATAGGAAACAAACCCGCATAAACCTGAGGCTTTACACGCTGAAAACCTGGTAAAGGCTGATCTGATGGGTTTTTATCAAGAGTCAGAGTATCCCCTACTGGCGCTCCTTGGATTTCTTTAATACCTGCGACAACATAACCCACTTCACCTGCATTTAGTACATCAAGCCGTGTTCTCTTTGGAGTAAATATTCCAACCTGATCAACCTCATAGGAACGGCCAGTTGACATTATTCTCATTTTATCGCCCTTTCGTATTGAGCCATTAACAATACGAACCAAAGACACAACCCCTAAATAACTATCAAACCATGAATCAATAATCAACGCTTGCAGTGGAGCATCGATAGTGCCTTCCGGTGGAGGAATGCTGGCAACCAAGGCTTCAAGAACATCTTCAACTCCCATACCGCTTTTTGCACTGACTCTTATTGCTTCATGTGCATCCAAACCAATAATGTCTTCAATTTCAGCAATGACACGCTCTGGTTCTGCCTGGGGCAAGTCAATTTTATTTAAAACAGGAAGTACGGCTAACGATTGATCGATAGCTGTATAACAAACGGCAACGGTCTGCGCCTCAACTCCTTGTGCTGCATCGACAACCAGGATAGCCCCTTCACAAGCAGCAAGAGAACGAGAAACCTCATAGCTGAAATCAACATGGCCTGGGGTATCAATAAAATTGAGCAGATAGGTCTTACCGTCCTTTGCTGTATAGTTTAATGACACACATTGTGCCTTAATGGTAATGCCCCTCTCGCGCTCAATATCCATAGAATCAAGCACCTGAGAGCTCATTTCACGCTCGGTTAATCCGCCGCATATTTGAATAAATCGATCGGCCAAAGTGGATTTTCCATGATCGATATGGGCAATAATTGAAAAGTTACGAATTCGATTTAAGTCGCTCAACTGAATAACCCTTTTAGCAAATTGCATAAGTCTATCTTAAATGTAGCCGTGCAGAAAGTAGGCGATGCTAATTCTGTCGTTTTTGTGGACTACTTGATTCATTTTGTAAAGAAAATTTGCTAATAACTTATAATTTCACTAAAATTCTGTGTTTCGCTTCAACATAGGATGCACCATGCGACCAATTATTTGGCTAGGTTATTCATTATTAATTCTTATTTCGTTTTCTAGCTATTCAGATTCTGCACTTACTCAACGTAAAGACGTTCAGGTTTTTATAGACAGCATGGTAAAGCAGCATCATTTCAATAAAAAGCAATTAACAGATACTTTGAATCAGGTAGTGATTCAGCCTCAGATTATTGAATCAATGGAAAAGCCTTTTGAAAAGAAAAACTGGGATGTTTATAGAGACCTGTTTCTAACAGCTAAACGAGTACAAGGTGGCTTGGACTTCTGGGCTGCAAATAAGCAATCGTTAGAAAAAGCACAAAAAAGATATGGTGTTCCTCCTGAAATTATTGTTGCTATTTTAGGTGTTGAAACCTTATATGGCGAGCGTCAAGGAGATAATCGCGTATTAGATGCACTAGCTACTCTGGCCTTTAACTATCCCAAACGATCACCTTATTTTACAAAAGAATTAAAAGAATATTTATTGCTTTGCCGTGAGCATAAAGTTCCTGCAACTTATTACAAAGGCTCTTATGCCGGAGCAATGGGTAAACCACAATTCATGCCAAGCAGCTACCGCTATTATGCAGTTGACTTTAATAATAAAGGGCGACGAGATTTAGTTGCAGACAATGCAGATGCCATTGGAAGTATCGCCAATTATTTCAATAAACACGGGTGGAAATTAAATGGTGGTGTTGCTCAACCCGCTAAAGTATCTGGCTGGAAATCCAAACGCATTCAGATGAATCCCAGAACAGCTAATTATAATTATGCTCAACTGGTAGAATCCGGGATTAAACCAATAACTGCTGCGCAAAATCATCCTGGACGTGCAGGTGTCATTGAACTTGTTACGGATGAAGGAAAAGAATACTGGCTTGCTTATCCTAACTTCTTTGTAATTACCCGTTACAACTCAAGCTCTCAATATGCATTAGTAGTCTACCTGTTGTCGCAACAACTAAAACAGCAGTGGGTAGCACAAAATGCAAAAAAACATAGGGCTTATGTATGATTCTAATTTATAATCAATAGGATATACTGTAACAAAATAGCAGCATTAACAACGATAACTAAAGAGCCTGACTCATGGATAAATGTTTCCTGTTTACTCAACATCTTGATGACAATGGCTGCTTTTGTTTAAAAATGACAAGCAGTGGGGAGCTACTCTCCCCACCAGCTCAACGAAGCTTTTCTGAAATAGAAACATTACAATCTGATTGCAGTACCCTGATTGTTGAAACTGCAACCCATGCAAGTCTGCTTGATCTTGAACTGCCTTGGCTTCCTGAACGCAAAGCTCGGATTGCCATCCCTTTTGCTCTTGAAGAAAAAGTCGCGCAACCCGTTGAAGAACTTCATTTTGCCTTTGATAAACTAAGATTTCAAAATAATCATTATCTGATTACCATCATTAGCAAAGAAAGAATTCAATTCATAATCAATACGCTGAATGAACACAATATTGATTATGAAGCAATAACCCTTGATTGGTTTGCTCTTTCTTCTCATGAATTAGTGGTTACGGAATCAGTACTTTTAGTAAATAATGAGGATTTTAAGGGAGCCCTTTCTGGTGACCTTGCACTAACGTATCTCAAAAACCATCCTCAAGACCCGGCATTGTTCTTTGCAGACAGCAAAATAATAGCAGAAACATCAATGCCTAAAAACAGTGAAAGCTCCTGCGCTTGGATTGCCAAAAAACTATTTGAGTCCAAACCATTGAACCTGTGTCAAGGTGATATGCTGCATGGAAATACTTCTGACTGGGTTAGCAAAGGATATAAGCTCGCAGCCCTAATGGGCTGTTTGTGGTTATTGTCGCTTTTATTCGTGAATGCATTGTCCTTACATTCGTTAAAGAAACAAAATAAAGTCCTGGATGACCAAATTGCTACTATTTATCGTGAATTTTTTCCAGAAGCAAAACAGGTCATTAGCCCCAAATTCCGTATTAGCCAACTCCTTAGTAATAATACCTCAGATAAGCAATCTCGCTTTTGGTTTTTATTGAATCAATTCGCCGAAGGTGTAAATGAAAGTGAGCATACAATTGAAGACATTCGTTATCAAAATAAAACACTGATTGTAACGCTGGTGAGTGCGGACTTTTCAAGTCTGGAAGAAATTGAAAATAAACTGAAGTCATTACAATTAAAAGTAAGACAGACACAAGCAACTACTCGTGAACAGCACGTTGTGGCAACCCTGGAGCTAACGTGAAATCCTATATAAATTCGCTCAATGAAAGAGAAAAATGGATGGTACTCGGTGCCGTATTAACGTTGACCATCTATTGTTATTACCAGTTCCTCTATATCCCATTGAGTAATAAAGTCACATTGCAATCATCACAACGCATTGAGAAAAGCGAAACCCTGGCCTGGATGAAAACAGTAAGGCAAAAAGCTCATGCAACGAAAACGAAACAGTCTGTCGGTAATAGTCAATTGCTTACGTTGTTGGCTACCCAACTCAAAAATAATGAAACGCTTAAGTTACCTTATCAATTACAACAGACAGGAACCGGAGACATCCAGTTGACCTTTGATAGGGTTCCCTTCAGACTGTTCATGCAATGGTTGGCTAAAATCAATGATAAATACAATCTGACAATTAAACAATTTGATGCAGCGCACACAGATACACCTGGTGTGGCCAAATTAATGATAATAATAACCGCGTCCTAAGATCCTATTGATGGCCCTTTTTTGTTCATTTCAGCAGCGTCAGCAATTATCTTTTCAACAGCATCAGCAGAGGACGTAGTTAATTGAAAAAAAGACGAAACAAAACCTTGCGCAGTACAAAGTAATTTGTATTCATCACTACTTTTAAATGTTTTTACAATCTCGGCCCTCTCTTCTTCTGTTTGCCCTTCAAGAGAACGTTTAAATTCTTTAAGAATAGCGGTTTTTAAGGCATCGCCAGTCTTACATTTAAAGGATTCTCTTGATGGAATCTGGACTTAAATACATGAAATCTGCTGTTATTTTTAGTGGCGTATTCATAATTTAATACAATGCTTAAAATTTGCTCTTTCATCAATGAATTATTTTTTAAACTATCATTGGCGTAATCAAATGCTCGATGGTTTGTTCGCACTGCTTTAGTAATAAACTCGATGTTTGATTTCAGATGATCAGCAGC
>NZ_CALMPD010000276.1 GCF_937871865.1 uncultured Legionella sp. | reverse complement strand
CGTGTTAAGGTGCTCTGCGGATGATTAAAGCTGCCCCCTTAAATGGGAAAGAGCCGTAAAACCTAGTGTTTACAAGAGTTAAAAGGACTTTTCAGGAACATTCAAGATTAAGTTATGGTGGAGGTGTCGTGTGAAAATTGGAACCGGTTCAATTCCCATATTTTGGAATGGGGAAAGGAGCTTTTGGCACTGGCTGCTTAATCTTTGATCGCTAGATTATTCAGTAAATATAAGGTTTCTTGAAAAGTATCTATCACAGTTAGGGAGTGGAACCTAAATATATAGGTTGGAGGTATAGAAACAAAATAGCAAGGAATAAGGATTTAAACTTACATAATTTAATTTGCTCACAATCCCTGGAATGTTTTCCATTCTGATCAGATAAACGATAAAATCAGATCTAGATGCAAGATCAATTAATCCAATAACAAGAGGCGTGTGTGACTGAAATTGTACTTTATACGGCTAAAGACGGGCATATTGCATTAGAGGTTAACCTTGCAAATGAAACCGTTTGGTTAACTATGAGTCAAATGGTACAGTTATTTGGACGTGACAAATCAGTCATCTCACGCCATTTAAATAATATTTTTAAAACCAATGAGTTAGAGAAAAATGCAACCGTTGCAAAATTTGCAACAGTTCAAAAAGAAGGCAGTCGAGAAGTTAAGCGTGATGTGGAATATTACAACCTTGATGCCATTATTTCAGTGGGCTACAGAGTAAATTCTAAAGAAGGCGTTCAATTCAGAAAATGGGCTAGTCACGTATTGAAAGAACATCTAATACGTGGTTATACGACTAATGATAAACGCCTATCTCAACAAGGTCTCCATGAGCTACAACAAACGATTGAATTATTACAAAAAACATTAATTAATCATGATTTGGTCAACGAGCTTGGTCAAGAAGCAATTCAAATTATATTGGCCTACACCAAAACATGGGATTTATTGCTTGGTTATGATGAAGACAAGCTAAAACTACCTTCACAGGGAAAACAAACTTTAGCAATATTAACTTATAAAGCTGCTTTATCAGCGATTGAATTATTAAAGCAAGATTTAAGTGCTCGTAAAGAGGCAACTAACTTGTTTGGAAAAGAACGGGATGGCGGATTAGATAGCATTTTAAATAATATTGAACAAACCTTCGGTGGAGAGCCTTTATATAAAACGCCGGAAGCAAAAGCAGCCCATTTATTATATTTCATTATCAAAGATCATCCATTTACTGATGGAAATAAACGAATCGGCAGCTTCATGTTCTTGCTTTATCTCAAATCACAAAATTTGCCGATTAAATTCAATGAAAATGGTTTGGTTGCTCTTGCATTACTCGTAGCGGAAAGTAACCCAAACCAAAAAGACATTCTTATTCGTTTAATTGTTAATTTGCTTGTTGATTAAAGCTATGACAGTGCCTTTAAAGAAGCGATAGAATAGTTTTATCCTAAAAATCAAGGTTTCTATGGAACGTAAATATCCATTAAAAGATGTAAAAAAACTTTACGCAAACTCGGCAGGTCGTTGTGCGATGCCTACATGCCGATTAAAGTTAATACTGCCTAATACTCAACCGTCAGATAAAGGCATTCAAATAGGTGAAATCGCCCATATTATAGCTCATAGTCCAACAGGACCAAGGCATAATAGTGAATTTGCTAAAGAGAAGCTAGATACTTATGACAACAGGATATTGCTTTGTCCCACTTGTCATCAAACTGTTGATGCTCAAGAATCACAATATTCGGTAGAAAAATTACATCAAATAAAAGCAGGTCATGAAATATGGGTTCATGAAAGGCTGGACGAAAGTATGTCCGAAGTAACATTTGCCGAATTAGAAATAGCTGCAAAAGCTATTGCCGCTGGCCATCATTTCCATGATGGGAGTTTTCATGTAATTCCGCCAGCAGAAAAAATTAAAAAAATGGATTATCTCAAGAAACAGCATCACTGATAACAACAGGTCTAAGTCGTAGTTCCGAGGTCAGTAATTACCTAATTAAGGCAGCTCAACTTGACCCTAATTTCCCTGAAAGACTCAAAAATGGATTCAAGACTAAATACTTGGATCTAAAGCAATCTTTTAACGGTGATGACTTATTTAGAGAGATGTTTGAATTTGCTAACTCTAAACAGTCCAACTTCAAACAACAAGCCGCAAGCTTAGCAATACTGACGTATTTATTTCAGTTATGTGAGATTTTTGAAAAATGATTATGCCAAACAAATTTTTGAGTGAACACGATGCCCTTATAGGTGTCGGCTCAGTTTTTCTTGATAAACTTGCAGTAGGTAAAACATTATCAACTCTTTGGGACGAAACAAAAGACATTTCAAACATCGGTAATTTTGAACGCTTCATTTTGGGATTGGATCTACTGTTTATTCTAGGATTGATTGAAGTAAAAATCGATAAAATTATCAAGGTAATATAATGATATACAAATTATACGCCAGTGATCCTCGTTTTAAATCAGTTGATTTTCAGTCAGGGGTGAATGTAATTATTGCTGATAGGAAAGAAGAATCTAGCGATAAAGATTCTCGTAATGGATTAGGAAAAACTACCTTTATAAACATTATGCATTTTTGTTTAGGTGCTGACCTTAACAAAAAAGATTTACCAATTGAAAAAATCGAAGATTGGATTTTTTTTATGGAGCTCGAAATTTATGGTGAAAAAATTACCGCCTCACGAAGCATTAGTAACCCTAACATTGTAAAAATTCAAGGAAACCCAACTAATTTCCCAGTTAATGTAGAACAAGACTCTAAAGACCAATTTCAGTTTTATAAAATTTCAGACTGGAAAGTCTTATTAGGGATGTGCCTTTTTGGTTTACCCGCAACACCTAAAGCCAAATATTCTCCTACATTCAGAAATTTAATATCCTATTTTATTAGAAGTGGTATTGACGCGTATAGCAAACCTTTTAGCTATTTTAGAGGCCAACCCGCATGGAGTATCCAAGTTCATAATGCATTCCTTTTGGGATTAAATTGGCTGCTTGCATCCACAGCACAGGAGATAAAAGATAAAAGTAAGGTGGTAAACTCTTTAAACTCTGCCATTAAATTTGAGATTGAACCATCAAAGGGGGAGCTAGAAGCAGAGCGTATCCATTTACAGCTTGAGTTCGATAAAGATAAGGCCTCTCTTTCAAAGTTTGAAGTTCATCCTCAGTATCAAGAACTACAAAAACAAGCAAATTATTTAACTCAAGAAATTCATGCCCTATCAAATAAAAATCTTATGCTACAGCGTAAACTAACCCGATACGAAGAGTCTATTCAATCAGAACAAGTTCCTAATGAATCCTCTGTAGAGCTGATATATAAGGAAGCTGGCTTATATTTTGGAAATGCTCTCAAGAAAACTCTAAAAGAGGCGAAAACTTTTCACAAAGAAATTATTCAAAATAGAAAAGATTTCTTAAAAGTCGAAATTGAAGCAATAAAAAATCAAGCTGCCCCCTTAAATGGGAAAGAGCCAAGATGTTACGAGATATTTCTAGCGGAAAAATTCAATTGGTGGAGGCGGCGGCTATTTAATTGATTAATCAATGTATTGTATTTAAATGGTTATTTTTATTATCAATAAAAATATACCCCCAAATGTACCCCCAGAGTTATTTGTTTAAACATAACTACTTTAATTATTACTTCTCTTTATAATGGTATAGATTCCTTGAGCACACATAAGAATCTTTCATAATACATACTATCGAGGTAATTAAGGTGCAGACTTTTTTTGACATATTAGATTTTTTTTCAAATAGCCCTTTTATAATTTATCCTGTTATCTTGCTATGCACTTTTTCAGCCTGCAGAGCAATAGGCCACTATTTTCCCAAGACAGTTAAATATTACAATGAAACCCCTTGGAAAATTATTATTACTTTCTGTGGGTCTATATTAGGGTATGCAATCTACCAGTCAATGCACATTATCTGTTCTAAAGAAATACAAACTCTTTTTCACATGTCTCCCAATCAACTTCCTCATACATTAAGCTTGCTAACATTAATGCTCTGCATACCTGCTTGGTTATTTGTCATTGGTATTTTTGTTAAAATAGGCTATTTATATACCGTTTGGCGAGATAAAAAGACTACTTTTTTTCGACATATGGGGCTCAATGTTCTATCTATAATCTGTATAGTATTCGCCTATAAATTTGCACTAAAACTGACCGAATCTCAAGAATTGATAAGGCAAATGGCTACTCATGTAGATTATCTCGACAAAAAATTTCTACCCTCAGTCTTTGCTCAACAAGAGGATTTTGATGGTTTTCTGATCATTGATGAACAAACTATATCTATTTATCAAAAAAATAATAATATCACTCGATTTAAGATCATAAAAAATACAGCATAAAGAAACCGTGATTAGTTTGGCTAACCACATAGAATCTTACCAGCAACCTTAATCCTACACCCAATGAGCCTAGAGCAGTTTATAGGTTTAGGCTCAATTTTAATATTGTATTTAAAGAATTATTTTTCACTCTTAGAAAAAATAATTTCTTGAATTGCAGGCTTATAATATTCAGCATGCCCTGATTTAATTATGAGATTATCAGCAAGCTTTATAGTTACAGCTGTATGAGTATGACCACATAAAACTAAAAACTGAATGTCAGCATGTTTTTTAACAAAACTCATAATCACATCGCCAGTTACTTTTGAAGCAAAATAAGGCAGCCAATTTTCATCACTTGGTTTATCCTTGTGCCAGCTACACTCAGGAAATGGTGGGATGTGAGTAGCAATGATTACTTTTTTAATATCAGTGTCAATTGCATCATCCAATGTCTCTTGCAAAACAGAGGCATCTGTATCAGCCAATTTTTGCATTTCCCTTTTTAAGGCCGACTTATTCAATAAAAAAGCTTGGTATAAATCAGCGATAAGACGGCTATCATTTAGATTTACCAAGCTATGATCAAAATCCCCATAACGCGCATCTGCCCACCCATCATGTCCAACTAACACAATACCGTCAGCTAATGTTAAAGTTTTAGGCTCCCCAAGCCAAATGAGCTTTTTATTCTGAGCACACAAAGTGTGAATTTTTTCACGTATATTATTAACGCTACTAAAGTAGTAGTCGTGGTTACCCAATACAAAATAAATAGGTTTATTTGCGTATGTGCTAAATTCTTGAAGAATTTCACACACATCTTTTGATTCAGCTATATCACCAGTAATCAAAATCTGATCTGCGCCAGTTTCGATTACCTGTTGGTAAAATTTCTTTCTTGCTTCAACCTTTAAGAAGTTGAGGTGGATATCAGTTAGCCAAGCGATAGTCATTATTTCACCACATCAATAATGGCATGTATCCGTGATTCAACGATTTTCTTTCGACTCTCAGATTCTATTGAATAGTTTAAATGCCCGGGTAACGCTTGGAGAAACTGATCATTACTCATTAATAGTCCAAATTCAGATGAAAGATATTGCTTTAAATTGTCTGATACGACTAAAACATCACTAGCGATTTCTGGCCGGCCATCCATTACTGAAATAATATCTTCCAAATCATGACTTAATAAAAAATCCTGCTTGCCACGATCCTTAAATGCTTCTAACTTGGTTGCTAAAAAATAAGGCGCTGAAATAACCTTTATATTTAGATTGTCAGAAATATTATGTTTGATAGAATTTTCTTGCGCATCTTTATACCATTTATTAGAAAAACCCAGAACACTTTTATCTATAGGCATGACATCAATTAAAATGCCATCGCAATCCCAACGGCATATAGGATGATCACCAGAAATTAGCTCTTTAAATCCTTTCTGGCGTAATTTCTCAGCAATAGCATAATAACTCGGCCTAGTGATGACATTGACTATACAATCAACATCCACTGTAAAACGTACATCAGGAGCCGCCTTATCTGTTATTAATAACCCAGTGATACAACCCCCGACAAAAGTTACTTCATCACATAAATCCCCAAGCCGATGTGCAATTAAACTAAGAGATTCGATATTTCTTTGAGCTGAACTTCTATTCATTTGCTACCTTTTAATAATGCTAATATTTTTTGTGAAGCAATTTGCCTTTCCCTTACGCGCCCAGAACGAATAGCATCAATTAGCGTTAATAAGTCATAAAATAGCGGATCTGGATGCTTTGCTACAGATTCAGGTACTGAAGAATATAATGGCTTTAGGGCAAGGCCACGCTCACTCCCTTCGCCATATGGCCACACAGGGATAGGATCATTACCAGCAATAATCTGATCGTTTAAGCTTGGAGCAGCATAGCTAGTAGGAATACCACGGACTAGCTCGCCTAATTTAGCAGGAAAGACATACTTTAATCCATGAACAAAAAACTCCTCACAAGCCTGAATAATAGGTTGTGGCTTGTTCGGAGGATGGTATGGTGTAATTAGACCTACTGCAACTAATCGCTTAAATGCACTGTTGATTTGCGAAGGACTCAAACACAATTCAAATGCAATACTATTTTGAGACCAGCTTTTATCTGTTTGGTAAGCCAAAAGTTTGGCTAGAACTACAATGTCTTGTGATTTAATCATTGAGCATTACCTTTCATTCCATATTCTAGAATTTAGAATAAAGAATGATTTTAGTCAACTATATAATGGGCTTGGACATTGTTGGTTTAATAAGGACCTTGACTACATTATTCTGCTCGCTATACTTCCTCTAGGTCGTCGATATCCCCGGTTATGAGTGGCCGAAAAGCGATACTCCAAAATAAAATCTGTTTGTAGTTAATCTTTATTAACTGCTGGCGGTTTTCCTTAAACGCTCATGAAAACGAAATTAAGACCAGCTTATTTAATAAGGAACTACAAATGTCCATTGCAAAACTTTGCGCGGATCATCTCCGGGTCATTTCCAACAATCGTGGTGTTAAACTAAAATCAGGACATGCTCATGAGCTTGTCGCTTCGTTCTTCGGTTACAAATCCAAAGCAGCTATGTTAGCAGATACCTCCTCTCCAATAGACCGGCTTAATCAGGCTCAGTTTCTTGTTCTGGCTCCTCCACAATTTATTGAACAACGTCGAAAATGCCTAGAAGATTTACCGTCAGATTTACCAGATAATTCGATATTAGGAGAAGAGCTGTTTACCTACTTAACATTAGAAAAGTATTTCTCAGGTAGGTCTTTTGCGGCATGGAAGCATCTTGCTGATATTCTTGCAACAGAGTATCTGTTAAAACACGCAAGCTCAATACTATCTATAAATTTTGGACTTAATGAAATAGCACACAGTAATTTCGACAAACCTACAGATGAATATACCCCTGTTCCAGATATTACAGGTAATGGGATAACACTTACGACTAAAATGCGCTACGCTGAAAATGATATTAACTCTCAAGCAATAGATATAATAGTAACAATCAAGCTGGAACGTATTGCCGGCCATATTGGCTATGCAAATCCTAATATTTCAGTTAGTACAGGAGGTTCTATATGATCTCCTCCCGCAAAATTAAACTGCCCTTTGGCTTGAATGAAAATAACTTGATTGCCCACATTGCTGACGTTGAAAGCGGTGAAAAATGCAACTGTATATGTATCGAGTGTAAATCCCCATTGATTGCGGTAAAGGGCCGAATAAAAGAACATCATTTTCGGCATAAAAATGTTACTGACTGTGAAGGAGGATTAGAAAGTGCTATCCACATCGCAGCTAAAAAAGAAATAATGAAAAGAAAGCAAATAACACTACCCCAATGCGTTTCCACTGCCTCAGCAACGGACTCAAGAGGAATAAAACATACGGAATATAAAACGATTGTTCAGGACAAGCAGATTATATCGTTTGATGATGTACAAGAAGAAAAAATATTACATGAAATGAAAGCTGACATACTGGCAAGTAAAGGTGACACACAACTTATTATTGAGATTTTTTATCGTCATAAGGTGGGCGAAGAAAAGATAAAAAAAATAAAGAAGGCAAACGTCTCGGCAATAGAAATCAACCTATCTGATCTAACACCAGAAGATGTAAAAAGTATGGAAACATTCTGGTCTCGCATTAATAATCCTATTTGTGTTCAATGGCTACATAATGTCAAAGCCCATAATAGTGTTTCAGAGCTTGTGAACCAATTGGGAGCAAAGATTAAAAAGTTAGAAATAGAATATGCACAAGAAGAAATCAGGAAACAAAAGAAAGAAGAGAAAGAAAAAAACCATCTCCTGCTAGCTCTAGAAGACTTAGAAGTACTTCGCAGTAAACAACACGCAATACAACTTAACCAAGAAGCTGAAATGCATCCTGCCTGGAAACTTCACAGCCAATATCTCCAGTTATCATTCATTACATTACCCAGTTTCCTGAATTTAGAAGTTCCTGACGGAGATTGGATTTTCGGTTGCGATAGACGTGTCTGGCAAACAGCTTTCTATAGTTCTTTCATTCAAAAAAATGGCAAACCATTTTGTATTAGAAGAGTTGACGAGTGGCTTAATAATAAAGCCAAGTGTGAAGTTCCTTTCACAACCAAAACTGTCGGGATATATGGCAGGCGCTATCCTGAACTTGTTCCTTCTGATGTTTCAAACAACCTACCATCAACATGGAGAACTTTGCAAAGTTATTTTAAACATCTATGCGAATTAAGAATGCTAGAATTTTCACCAAGCGAGGGAGGATGGAGTAAAGATTCTTGGTTTAGGATTATTAGAAGTGCAACCTAACATCAGGATATTCCTTTGCTCTAATGCTGGGCTTCGCAAGCTCAGCACCAGCCACGTTGATTATTACCTAAAAACTATTGTGTTTTTGATTCTATGATCAACTTATGTTTTAGAAACTTTGAAAATTATAGAATGCGTCTTACGATGCTTTGAGGATGATTAAAACTTCCCTCTTAAATGGGAAGAACCATGGTTTTTAGTGCTCGTTGATAGTCTTCTACAGTCTTAAATATTAGTGGGCGGAGGCTATTTAACATGAAATCTATGTGATTAAAAGTTAATGTAATTTTATTTTTACAGCTTGTAAGTACTTCCAGATATACCCCATGCTGTTAGGATTCTAGCCTTTAATTTTGTGTAACTTTTAAATTAGGATAGAAACTTGATTAGATATCAAAGCTTCTACAGGTGTATAAATATCAGCAGATAAATCAGGAGTATTAATAGTTACAATTAAACAATATCTGACTTTTGTATTTGTAGTGTTTTTAGTGGACATTTGCCCCCACCACCCGGTAACTGGGAAAACAGCGATTTGGCTACGCTCGGCCAAACTTACGGCCGTCCCTTCCCATATATCAGAATGAACACTGCCTTTAGATCTTAGCTTCTCTCCAAAAAACCATTCGGATGTATCCCCTTTAGAAGTGACACTCTTACTCCCTGACTCTTCATCCCAGCGCTTTTTATTAATTCTAGTAATGAATTCTTCTTCCGTTTCTAAAGATGTTTTAACATCAAACCGTAACCCGTGTGATTGATAACGAAATTTATTCATCCATCCGCGGCGTGCTGGATTTGGTTCAATAAAATATGAAAGAGTAACTTTCATTTTCACCATTGTTTCACCTAAAGATTTAAGTACCTCTATAGGCCAAGGTAAATCATGCATGTTTAGTTCATGAATCGATTTTGGCATGTAAGGACTAAGTTCATCTTGGGCGATTAGCGTTAGTGAGTTACTAGCACTCCATAAAGCACGCTCAATACTTGGAACACCATATCCACACATCCTCAGTAAAGACGCACGCTCGGTTTTATTTGAAATCGGATATTCTTTCCGCATTGTTTCTGTCCAGTCTGCCGAGTGAACCATTAAGCCACGAATTGTCTCTGGCCAAAATTGAGGGTATTTATTACTTATAACAGCTGCCATATGGGCTGCTTGAGCTGTCGCCGCACTTGTGTCTGCCATGTACGTAAATACTCTTACATTTGGAGATCTATCCGTAGAAAGCAGTGCCAAACTTTCAGGAGTATCCACATTTTCTCGAGTAGCATCGATTGCCATATTGCCACCTTCAAAGACCACATCAGGTTTTATTGGCCATTTACTCTCCCACGTTAATGACGTTGTAGTGGCAGGTGAAATCTGACCTGCATCAGCAAGTGGGGTCCATCCAGAAAAATAATGCTCAGATATATGAACTTTTTCCGTATAAGCCCCTACTGTTAGAGCATTCCAAGATTGTCCTGGATCATGAATACCATCGGTAAGATTTGATGATGGGAAATTTAGATAATTCTCACTTGAAGCATTACCAGCAGCAATAATTACGAGATGTTGTTTATGAGGAATAGTTTGGCCAACACAAATTTTATCAATTGCTGCTGACCACGAAGAAGGTTGTCCCCGATCACGACCATCTGTTGATGCAACAGCCATGCATATAATACGATTTTTCTCTGGTTCTTTTATCGTGACTCGGCTTATAGCTTCTTCTGTAATATGGCCATATAAGTCAGGGTGATTTTGAGTGATAGGCGGTAATATTTTAACGGATTCAATTTGACAGGGCACATTAATTTTTTCTGTACTTAACAATGTCTCACTTAAATCTTTATAAAGGACTAATCCAGCCATCCCTGTACCATGGCCATGATGATCATCAAGTCCCCATCCAGGATCGCAGGTGTGTAAGTTATCTTCCGTTAAAAATGGGTTTATTAAAGGGTGCTTGTTAGTAACCCCTGTATCTAAAATACTAACTATTACGTTTTGAGAGACAGGATTATCAATTAAACCTAACAAAGAGTCCGCCCACAACTTTTGTTCTTTGCAAGCCATTTGAAGAAAATCCCTAGTTGTTTCTTTAGCTCTTCTAATTTCAGAAATATAGCTAAATTTATCAATTAAGTTAGAAAGTTTTTCCGGGGTAGTATAGGCCAGAACAATATAACGATCGGGAAACTCTTGGTGCCGTATACTTAGGTGAATTTGGTTAAAATTGGCTAATTCTTTAAATTGCGGTACTGCTTCTGGTATAGCCATTAACCATATTTCCCACCAAATAGCTTGATGATGACCTGGAAATAGCTCTTCTAAGTCTGTCCATAAAGATTTTAATACTGCAATTTGAATACTATTTATACTAGAAACTAATTCATTATTTTTGGGATGGCCAGTTTTGGTATTTTCATCTCTATATTCCTTTATTTTTTTAATTAAAATTTGAATTTTATCATCAGGAACAAACACAGCAGCACTTACTTTTTCCTTATTATCTTTAATAGATTTCTTTACATTTAAGAGTTGAATCTTCTTTGATGGCAAATCAAGCCGTTCAAAGGCAAGATCAAAACCCTCCATACCTTCAAACTCAAGTATACTACCGTTGTGAATTGAATCAGGGGCAGCTTGATGAAGAGCTTCAATTTTTTTATAAAGAGCATTAAGTTGAGACAAAAGGCGTTCAGAGTGATCAAACCTATTCCTATCAGGATATTTTTTAGAAATAGGCGCTTGTCGTGTCGATGTATATGGCTCAGATTTAGCTCTACCTTGCAATAAAAAATGTTGTAGTTTATCCCGAAAATTAGCCATTAATTTCTCGGTTGTGAGAAACAACTTGTTCTTCTATATTATCAAGTATTATACGAGTGGATAATTGAATTGATTCCTCATTCAAAATTACAAATTTAATTGCATTTTCACAAACTTTACATATTTCAGCAAAACTTAAACCTTTGCTTTTTTCAGCCAAAATTGAAAAATCAATATTTTTCTCTGGAAACATAATTAAATGATTTCTAAAGGTGTCCTCAGCAAGTTTTTTATCAGGAATATTGTATTCAATTACATCATCAAAACGTCTAAACAGAGCTTTATCTAATAACTCAAGATTATTAGTTGCAGCTAAAATAATACTGGTTGAATTACTTTGCTCTAGAAATTGAAGAAATGAATTGAGGACTCTTCGTATTTCACCAACATCATTTTGAGAGGTTCTATGACTGCCAATGGCATCAAATTCATCAAAAAAATATACTCCTTTAATTTTATCAATGCTCTCAAAAATCATTCTAAGTTTCGCAGCTGTTTCTCCCATATATTTGGTAATAAGGCCATCTAAAAGAATGGTGTACAATGGTAAATGCAATTCACCAGCTAGAATTGAAGCTGTAAAAGTTTTCCCTGTACCAGGTGGTCCAAATAAAAGAATCTTTCTTCTAGGTTGCAAACCGTGTTCTGCTAACTTAGATCGTTGTCTGTGTTCTAAAAGTATTCTCTGTAGACGATTATATCTATTCTCAGGAACTATTAATTCTGTTAATTGATTTTTTGGATAGGAAACTGAAAGTAGACCAGCTAGCTCACCGCGAGGTTGACTTATATGGGAAACAGTATTTGTTTCATCTAATTTAAAACTTTGTTCTTTTACTTCATCTATCAAGATTCTTAGCTCATTAGCTAATCGAGAATGTCCTTGGCGCGCTGCTTGAGCAGCCATTTGCATAGCAACAGAATAAAAATGGCTATCATCCCGCCCAGCGTGGCTTTTAATTAAGGCTTTAATTTGTTCGGCGGTAGCCATTAGATCACCAAATCATTAAGGAATAGTATAATTTTAGCGAAGATATGTAATATTTGCACCGTTTTTGTTTGTATATCTAAAAGACTTTATTAAATTGAACGGCAATCATATCTTTGATTATTAGAATATACTCTCCGCATGATAGAATAGAGGAAAATACATTCAAGAGATTTTATGGGGATTCATCCAGATCTATTAAAAAATCATGTGTTTGCTGATGCTCCATCGAATTGGTTCATTCATGCGCAAGGATTCTACCACGCTGGATTAAAATTACTTGGGGCAAAAGCTACCAACCCAAATCAAAAATGTTTAAGTACAGAAGACGGTTTTTTCAATGCCTATTCCTATAAAATTGCAATATACCTGTTAGCTCATGCTATTGAATTAGCATTAAAAACTATAATTAGCAGCTATAACCTATCCAATCAAAATAATAAACTTAAGCCACCTGTTAATTATAGCCACAAGGTCACTAAAATGGTCGATGATCTAATTGAGACTAGTGTTTTATCCCTAAGCCAGGAGGACTATGAAACGATGCAATTAGTTGAAGAATACTTAAGATGGTTCGGTCGTTATTATTGCCCACATCCAAAAGATATAGAAGACACTTTAAAACAATCTTATACAAACCCAGATGAAAACGGGTTAATTGATTTTAAATATAAACTTGATTACAAGAAAACCCATAAAAAACTAATTAAACTCTATGATGAATTACGTCATCCTGGCGCAGAAAACGCTAATTTAACAATGCAATATCTTCTGCATACGCCCTAAATATAAGCCATCTTAGGTATCAAAAAATCATCCTTTAAATGATTTAATTAGGTTAGCTAACTCATCTTCTTCAGCATAAAAAAAAGCAGTAGGCACAGATAGTACCTCAGCTATTCTTTTCAATGTTGAATAATCAGGTGTATGCCTTCCAATCTCATAATGATTCATCCTTGCACTTGCGGAGAATTCATCCATACCCGCAGCTATGCCAAGTTTTTTTTGAGAAATGCCCATAGCTAGTCTTGCTTCTTTTAATCTTTTTGGAACAGGTGAGTCCAATCTTCTTCTCTAATAATTATTCAATACTTAGAGGTTCTAAGTTTTTTTAATTGCTAGATACTTAGGAATCCTATACATATCACTGCTAACTATATATAATGCGCTCAATTAGGCAGGATCGTCTGGTGAAAAATATAACGGAGAGATAATTTAAATAACCTAAAATTGAGGTAAACAAATGAAAATCATAATGTCAGTTTTATTAGTAATTGCTTCTTTTGGTGCATTTGCAGATATGTCAGGTGATTGGGATGCAATGGGTAATCCGATACAACATCCTCAGCCACAACCACAGCCTATAAATCCTCATCCTATACAAAGATAATCTTAATGTTGAATTAGTATTGTGTGCATGTGATAGCATCCATGTGCACAGTAGATTAGGAGCTCAAAAGTAAATACAGGGGGTTGTAATGAGCTATTCTAACAAAGTCACTATAAATGGCTTTGAGATAATTTTTAAGCGTGTGGAAGGTAACTTTGGATTTTTTTTAAATTTAGATAATGAGTTAATTAAGACAGCCATATCCGAATGCTCTCTATTATTCTTCAATACTCTTTTTGGTAATGAATTGCTTTCGATGCGTGAAACATTTGAAGCTCTTGAATGTTTTAATGATAAAGAACATTGTTTGGGGGAAGAGCCTTCGCCAAACAAACTTTATGAATTCAGCCAATTAAAGAAATTGCGCCACCAGGCTGAGCTTGTTTTAAATAGTGAATATGCAAATGATAACCAAAAACAAAACGCTTCTCATGCAATAAATGTATTGAATACAGGTTTATTAGAAAGAAAATGACCACATAAAATGCGGTTAATAGGTAGTAGAAATTAACTGCTATAAACACTTCGAGAGTTTATGCGCCATCGGAAGGCCTCTTTCAACCAAGTTCATCCTATTTCCTAATATGAAAGAATGGAATTGGTCTATGACAAATATTCACAATATTTAGTCATTGTGAATTCATTATGATCTCCTCCAGAATTCACTGGCAGAAGGATTAAGAAAACTGTGCACCACCGGACAACTATACCTCATGAAAAAACCCGGCTACCCCCACCCACCATCCTGCTAAAATGAAATTTGAATCTCGATTAGGGCAACTCAAACTCCTTAATAATTTTTTTGCTGCGTTGAATCGCTTGCCTAACTTCAGATCTAAAAGCTTTAGCTTCTGCGGTAGTTTCTCCGTGCTTTAAAGCATTGTGATTGTATCTTGGTGCTCCAGAGCCTTGTGCACCCCCATGAACACGACATCTTTTTTTCCCTCTAATAGCAGGACATTTGCAAGGTTTACCATCGTTGCTTTTTGTTCTGGCTCCACAACGTCGCGCATATTCAAACGCATAACATTTTTTCTCGGTTCTTGAGGTTGTTTTCATATTTTTTCCTTGTCACCCAGCCCCCTATGAATATTTCCCACAATAGCTTGGCCGCCTTGATGCACTTCTACACGTTCAACAGTAATCTTCTGTCCTCCAATGCCTTGCAGCTTAGCAAGTAAATTCGCCTGCTGTACAAAGCAATTAGAAAGCTTTATTGCCGAATTAATATATTGTTTTTCGAGCTTGATGTTATTAATGTTTTGCGCATAACACATGGTTTTTTGTTGTAGCTTATGTATGGATAGCATTTGTGCAGCGAGCATTGATTGCATACCATTATTTGCATTTAGTTCCTTTATAGCTTCATTGGTAAATTGCTTGGCCTCATTAAGATCGAAATTTTCATCTTTATAGCTATTGTTGGCTAAAGCATTTTCATGAATTAAGATCTGCTTAAAACTATTGGTTTTTACAATCTTTTGATCATGCTCGGTAGCTCCTTGTACATTAACTAATTTGGACATGGTTTCTCCGGTGTCTAGTAATTAATTGTTCTCTTAACCATTCATTAGCAACACGTCTACCAACATTTTGCTTTTTATGTTGAATGGGTTCTCTATTTGAAAAGAGTTGCCAATGCATAGTGTATTGGCTCAGAAGCTCATTTAATGCTGATGATGGAATCCCAAAACATATTGTTTTAATCCAACGCTTATCATCAGGAAGTAATGCTAGGTTGTGCTCCTGTGCAAAAACAAAAAAATCGTCAATTGTTTGGCAACTTTTACTTAGTTTTTGAGGGCTAAAAGTTTCCAAACAATGAGCGGATAGTTTCCTCTTTGTTTCCAACGAAGTTTCCGAGGAAACCGCTTTGCCTGATTGAGATATCGCTTGGAAATCAATTTTTTTGTTTCCACCCAAGTTTTCTAAATAACACCAAAAATTTCTAGTTTCTTTTCCTAGGGGCAAACAACTGGAAACCTGTTCGTTCATCATATTAATCATTTGGGATTTATTACCCCTAATGCTTTACCCTTTTTAAAGAGCTTACTTACATATCCTTTTGATAATTCTAATTCTGTAGCCACTTCTGTTTGGTTTAAGCCTTGATTAGCAAGCTCGATAGCTCGATGATAATTGCTGTCTTCTAAGGCTTCATATTTCCAGCCCTCGTCTGTAAGCCAACAGTACACAGGATTAACAGCCTCCCCAACCATGCCCCTAGCTTTTTCGAAGTGCAACTCAAAGCAAGCTCCAGAAGATGGTTCGTAATCAGAGGGATGTTTTAAAAGAATTGATGTATCTAGGATATCTTCACGCTTACTGGTTCCACGCTGTGTACCGCTTTTACCAGCGTGGTGGATAAATAATACGCTTTTACCTTGTCGCCTTAATTCTAAAGCCAATTGTTGAAGAGGAAACCAACTTTGAGCTTCATTTTCTTTACTACAGCCGCCTAAAGTAGAAATATTATCAATAATAATTAAATCAGCTTCATCAGTGTATGGACGAATTACATCCTGTCCAGACTCAGTACTTAAATCAGGCATAAATCCATGCTGAAGGTCGGGAGTTATTATACGAGGCTGCTGCATGAGTGTGCTTGGTGTAATTCTTCCCATAATTTTAGAAAATCGTTCCTGCATGACATTGGCAGGCATTTCTCCATCGATATAAAGTACTTTTGCCGGCTTAGGAGCATTAAAGGATAGAAAGGGGATTCCGCATGCTACAGCCATTGCAATTTCAAGTGCAAAAAAGGTTTTACCTACACCACGCTTGGCATAAACCATGCAAATACCTGCTTTGGGTAGCCAAGGCTCTAATAGATATTCTCGAGGTGGTAAGTCCATTAATAAAAAATCATTTAACGCTACAGTTACTAATCCAAAGCGTTCTTCATCTATCGAGGTTTTTATTGCGTTTAATGCATCGCTACTCATGCTCTGATCTCCCGATTAATCTGCATACAATAGAGATCGTTAAAATCAGTTAACTGCATGGGGTTACTATTCAGAAACCTCGGTATTCTCAATGTACCATTAATTGATTTCGCAGCATTTCTAGCCTTCTCAAGACCAACCTTATCTGCATCAGCACATATTACTAACTCTGCACTGGGAAGTTTTTTTCGTATATTAAGAGCAACGCTTTCCAAATTACCTGCATTACAGGCAGCTATCACACAAGAATCCGAATAAGCCTCGGCAAGAGTTGCTCCTGTTGCGAAACCTTCACAAATTAGAATAGGAATATCAGATTGAGGGCGATACTGAATAGGGATAAAATGACCTGCAATTCTCCCATTCAATAAAAATCGTTTATCGCCATTGAGTGAGATATATTGCAAGCTCCAAATATTTCCTGCGAGATCAATAATCGGCAAAACTAGCCTCTTATCCTGTTGGTGGGCATGAAAAGGCTTAATGCATTTACGTAATAGATAGGGGTGGCTTGAACCTGCGGGAGAGCAATTATAATAAATATTTTTAGCCAATGTAGCTGCGTTTTGGTGTGCTAATACTCTACATTCTTCTTGTAGTTTTTTAGCTGCTTCTATCTTTCGGTTAAACTCTCCTCGCTCTATGTGATTCATCTTATTATAATTCTTGGCAGTCCATTTTTTATTAATACCGCTTTTCCAATTCCCAAATGCTCCTGATGGATTAGAACCTTCATAAAAAACATACCAACCATTTTTTGAATGATGCTTATCCCCCTCAATGTGAAAACGATAAAGTCGACCACCACCTATAATCTGTTTAGGAGGAATGATTCCACTATTAAGCATTTCATCTCTGAAATTGTCCCTTGCATCCTGCATCTATATCCTCCTAAATCTCATTGGCATTTATTTGTTCACCTTTTTGGATTTGTTTCCTTATCCAATTGCTTACATCCTCTTCTAGCCATCCTACAGCTCGGACACCAAGAGATATGGATGAAGGAAACTCCCCTTTAGAAATTTTTAAATAGATAGCCGAACGACTTAATCCTGTTCGATTTTGAACCACAGGTAATCTGATAATTTTTAATGAATTGGATGCTTCATAGTTTCCATGTACTGCAGTGGTCATCTTTAATCCTCATAGTGTTTTAATAGACACTCATATTGGACTACAGGCGAAAATGAGGCGAAAGAATTTTTTTACATCAAAAAAGAAATTTAAAATCAATAAGTTAATGATAAAAATGGATTTTCATTTAAAATTTCTTCTACTTTTTTAATTTTAACATTTTAAAACTTCGTTCTATGGTCGAAGGTGGGTAATAGCCTTTATTTTTCTTCTTAAGATAAAAAGGATGATTATTTTTTAAATAGGCATGAATTATTTCTGAAAGTTGTTTCTTATTTAAATCGGGATACTCCATTTGTTTTTGTTTCGCAACCTCTCGCCATTTTGCTAATCTTACTTCATCGGAAGGCAAATGAGTTTTTTTACACGCTAAAAGAGCTTTGGCAATGTGCGGATAACCCTCACGAAATGGGGATTTAATTTTTTTAGATAATTTAGAAAAAAATATAGCTACAGCTTTGATACAATCGGGATGAACATCGATGCCAATAATAAAAGCCCTGTTTATATAAAAAAAGATGTCCCTAGTGTATGCTCGCATACGATCATCATTAGTTATTTTATTTATCACCGAATCAATACTAGCGTCTAATATTTTTATAATGCGTGGAGCAATGGGATTAATAGAAATTGTTTTAGCAGGATCCAACCCTAATATAAGTGAAGCAGCAACTTCAGCTTCACATTCACCAAAGCGCATAAATTCTTGATAAAAATTTTCTTCTATCACTTAACGGCCTCTATTTTTAATCTATCCAAGTAATCAGCCCAATCCTGCATCATCTTTCTGCGATCAGGTAAATGAGCAGTTCTGTTATAAGCGCGACCATTAGGATCGCGAACCGCATGTGCAAGCTGATGTTCAATAATATCTGGTCTGACTCCTAGAACCTCATCAAGTAATGTACGTGCAGACGCTCTAAAACCATGTCCTGTTGCTTCTTCTTTACTGATTCCTAGACGGCGTAGAGCAGCTAAAATAGCGTTATCGCTCATTGGGCGAGAATTACCTCTGGCCGAAGGGAAAACAAACATGCCACGGCCAGTAAGAGGGTGAAGCTCTTTTAATATAGTCAAGGCTTGTGATGCGAGAGGTACGATATGAGGAGTTTCTGTTTTTGTAACAATATAGCTCCATTGAGCCGTGTCAAAATCAATATCTTCCCATTTTGCATGGCGTAGCTCTCCAGGTCGCACGAATACCAATGGTGCTAAGCGCAAGGCGCAACGCACTATTAATGAGCCTTCATAAGTATCAAAAACTTTAAGTAACTCACCAAAACGCTTGGGATCAGTTTGCGCTGCAAAATGTTTGGTTTTTACAGGAGGTAACGCGCCCTTTAAATCTTGTGAGTGGTCTCGGTCAGCTCGTCCGGTAGCAATCGCATAGCGGAATACCTGGCCGCAATTGCTTAATGCTCTGTGTGCTGTTTCTAAAGCTCCACGCTCTTCAATTCTTCGAATCACTTCTAGCAATGTAGGTGGCGTTACTTCTGATATAGGTTTATTTCCAATCCAAGGAAAAATATCTCGCTCAAATCGCTGAATGATTTTATCACCATGACTTTTTACCCAATTGGCAGAATGCTTTACAAACCATTCTCTAGTGACTATTTCAAAGCTATTGGTTAAACGCTCACCATCAACTTTTTTCATTATCTTACGGTGTTCGCCGGGATCAACATTATCTGCAAGTAACTTTCTAGCGTCATCTCGCTTCTCTCTAGCCTTGGCAAGGGAGACATCAGGGTATATTCCTAAAGCGAGTAGTTTTTCCTTGCCACCAAAGCGGTATTTCATGCGCCAATAGCGGCTTCCGTTTGGAGTGACATAAAGATATAAACCTTTCTCATCTGAAAGCTTAAACGCTTTCTCTTGGCTTTTGGTGGTACGTACTTTGACATCAGTTAATGCCATTTGGGGGTATCTCCTTCACAACTTGTCGAAGTACCCCCAGATATACCCCAATAAAGTAGTGGTTGTTGGGGGTACTTATTAGACGTTATGGGATGGAGATTAAGGCATTAATCCTTATAGATCAAGGGTTTTAAGATGGTATTGGATGTTCTTGGAAGTATAATTGGTGGAGGCGGCGGGAATCGAACCCGCGTCCGCAAATCCTCTGCCTTCAGCTCTACATGCGTAGCCGTGTCTATTAAATTTAACTGTGGCCTCTCCGACGGGCAGGATAGTACACAGCGATTCCCTGAATTTCGCATCTTAACCCGGGATGGATTAGGACACTAGCTTATCTTCTATGACCGTTGATTCGATACCGATAAGCGAGCTCGGTCAACGGGGCACCGGGGTTTAGGCCAGTACACGTTGCATCTACCAAAATTGATTAAGCTGCAATAGCGTCGTCAAAGTTAGCTTCTGCGAAGTTTGCATCGTTTGCATTTATATTTATTTGAGTCTGATTTACGAGAGTTCTCATGCTCGGCATGCACCTCTGGTTTTGCAACCCACGTCGAAGCCAGGTCGCCCCCAATTTGTACACTTTAAGTATAACATAAAATAACAAGGTGGAATCATCTTGATGATTAAATTTTCCTGAATACTTGGAGCTGTTGATATTTTAATCGAAAATCCAGATGTGCAGTGGCTTATCCACCACATCCACGGCTCCCCGCTCAAGGCGTGGGAGCCATGGAAAGAAGAGTTCAATCGGTACTCTTTACCCGAACGATGGAGCTATAGGAGCATACCTGGCTAAAGAATACCATTATGACGAAGCAGCGCATCTACCGTAGCATCACGGCCTCTGAATTCTTTATACGCTTCAGCGGCTTTCTTCGCCCCGCCAACTTCCAGAATGCATTTCAGAAAATCATGGCCGGTTTGTTGATTGAAAATTCCATCTTCTTCAAATCGCGAAAATGCGTCACTGGATAATACTTCTGCCCAGCTGTAACTGTAATATCCTGCGGCATAACCGCCACTGAATATATGACTGAAGCTGTGTTGGAACCTGTTGTAGGGGGCAATGGGAATAATATTCGTTTTTGAACGTACGTCTGCAAGGATGTCATTTACTAACGAACCGTTGTTCGCCTTATATTCTTGATGAACACGAAAATCAAACAAAGAAAATTCCAATTGTCGCAACATAGCCATAGCCGATTGGAAATTCTTCGCGGCCATCATGCGCTCGAACAATTGCGCAGGTAGCGCCTCACCGGTATCGACATGCGAGGTAAGCAAAGACAGTGCACTTTGCTCCCAACACCAGTTTTCAAAAAATTGGCTGGGTAATTCAACTGCATCCCACTCCACTCCGTGAATTCCTGAGGCACTAAGGTAGTCTACCTGAGTCAAAAGATGGTGCAAGCAATGGCCAAACTCATGAAACAAGGTCACTACTTCATCATGAGATAATGTTGCTTGTTTGTTGGCTGAGGGTTTGGCAAAATTGCAGGTTAATGTTGCAATAGGAAGCTGAATTGTTCCGTCCTCCAGCTGCCTACGGCTTTGCAAAGCATCCATCCAGGCACCGCCGCGTTTATTCGGTCTGGCGAATAAATCAGTATAAACATAACCACGCACCTGGTTGTGTTCATCAATAATCCCATAACACTGCACATCCTTATGCCAGATATCTACACCTGGGATTTCTTCTATAGTCATTCCATAGAGTTTTTTTACGATAGAGAATAACCCTTGCATGACTTTAGTTTGTGGGAAATAAGGACGCAGATCTTCTTGTGATAGAGTATAAAGTTCCTGTCTTCTTTTTTCAGATAAATAAGCGACATCCCAAGGCTTCACAGGCGCCAGATTAAATTGCTCTTTAGCAAACTCTTCTAACTGAGCAAATTCGCCTTTAGCCTGATTTTTGGCTCTACTCACTAAATCAGTCATAAATTCAAGAACCTGATTAGTAGATTGTGCCATTTTTGTTGCTAAAGATAATTCAGCATAATTATTAAAGCCCAGCAATTGTGCCGTTTCATGGCGCAATTCGAGTATTTCGTTGATTAAATTCGTATTATCAAAAGTACCTGCATTAGGTCCTTGCTCGGAGGCTCGGGTCACATAAGCATAATACATTTCTTCGCGCAGCACTCTGTCTTGTGCATAAGTCATCACTGCCTGAAAGGAGGGATACTCCAAAGTAAGCACATGCCCTTCAAGGCCTTGTTCCACGGCTAATTCCTTTGCCGTATTTAATGCATGTTCAGGCAATCCAAGCAAGCGATTGGCATCTGTAATATGGATAGTAAACGCTTGGGTGGCATCCAGAACGTTATTACCAAATTGATTAGATAATTCAGCAAGTCTCGCTTGAATCTGTTCAAAACGTTTTTTATTTTCCGTAGATAAAGCCACTCCTGATAACTCAAAATCCAACAGGCTGTCATCAAGTATTTTTAATTGGGTCTTATTGAACGAGCTTCTATCTACTGCTTTGATGGCTTCATATAATTTTTGATTTTGGCCAACAGCAGCGTCATAAGCTGATAACAAAGGCAAACACTCATCAAAACATTCACGCAATTCTGCTGAATCCATGACGCCATGCAAATGCGACAAAGGAGACCAAAACCGCTCCAGAGAGTCGGACAGGTCATCCAATGGATACATTAAATTTTCCCAGGTGTAATGATTGTTTTCTTTGAGTAACGTCTCTATTTGTTCTAAATGACCTTTCAATAAGGCATCCAGGTGAGATTTGAATCCGGCTGCATCGATGTGACTAAACTGGGGCAATCCAACAGGGGCTGACATGTTATACCTTAATTAGATAATAGTGCTAGAAAGCATAGCATATCCACCGATAAGTGCTCCAGTGCATCATAAAATCAATAGTGACAGAGCACAAAAAAACATCCCATTTTAACCGAGAAATAGAGAGCTATCTAAGAACCAGATACCATCTAATAAGCTGGGACCATATCGTCGAAAAGGTCTAACTCATCTGGTACGGGTATTATTGGAGGCGGCGTATCATTTTTTCTGGCAAATAAGCCAAATTGAGTGACTCCGGAGGGTTTTTCCACATTATCATTAGGCCGATAACTTTCGACAACCTGATTAAAAGTGTAGGTCAATATCCAGGTTAGAATGATTAAAACAGCACCGATAAAAGGCACCACAGGGTTTGTTGCAAGTAACGGAAGTCCAAGACACATGCCCACGAATACAACAATCGTTCCAGCAGTATGCGAGCCCAAACGGAATTGTTCAAATTCAATACGATGATCCATATAGTGAAGATGTTCTTTGATTGCATCCCTTTCTTCATCACTACCAGCATTTCGATACAAAGTACTGTATTCTTCGCGCAGTTCATAAAGGCGATTCAACTCAATATAAGCACGTAAACTGGCATTGACTACATCGAAAGCAAATGCGGCTAAAGTTAAATAAATAGATGCGGGAGCTAATCCACCAACTAATACAAAGCAATTCAATAAGCCAACCGTCACCCATACTATATCATTACCTAATTCAAACCAGCGCCGTTGCAACTGCGCCAGCAAACGAACGAGCCATCCCATATTTTCTTCGGGTTCATCCATCCAGGGTCCCGGTATAAGATGTTTCGCCAGCAAAAATAGATTGGCAGAAAGCCTAGGGATAAAGAAACACCAGGAAAGATAAGCAAAAAAAGGATTGGTGTATTTATCCATCAATGCAACAAATTCTTTGAACATGACAAAGCCGGTTCCGACCGTATTCAACAAGTTTAAGAATCTTTTGCTGCGCGTAATCAGCAATCTAAACCAATTGGTCTGCGCGGTGTCTTCGCGGATGAGTTGGGTCAAAGACTGTCCAGAGGGAACAGGAATTTTTACATCGAGCAAAGAAAAAGTATAGC
>NZ_CALMPD010000275.1 GCF_937871865.1 uncultured Legionella sp. | reverse complement strand
AGAATTTTAATGAGTTTTAGTTAGGAGGCAAGGTGCTGTGCGTAAGGTGAGTGATAAGTGCCCCAGTAATTGGGAAAGGTCCAGCTAATTGAAAGCCACATATATCCCCCCACTAAAGGCATCGAACAACGAGCCCGGCAGGCAGCTTTCAACGTGTCCGTTAGTCCTCTCGCCCCTTGGGGAGAGAGCTAGAGAGAGAGGGATATGTGGCACAAAACGCCTTACGCTGACACCATTGTCCGTTCAAAGAATATGTTTTAATCTTGGCGACGTTAGGTCCAGGTAGTGTGCATGACCGAAAATGAAGAACATGCACATAAACACAAACCAAAGTTTGATGCTATGGAACTCGAGAGTTCGCATATGTATCATGAGACTCAGATGTTGCAGGAGGTGCACATGGTTTATCAGAAGGTACACTGGACTCTCCAGCTCCATTTGGCTTGAAAAATAAAAGATTCGTTCCTTTAATAGAGGATTGCGATCCATTCAGATGGCGTTTAATTATATCTCGTTCCTCTTCATGTTTCGCATAGAGACCACCCAACTGAGTTTTGGGATCAAGGCATATTCCAAAAAACTCTTGTTGCTCCTCTACATTTAATTTCTTAACCGTAGTAAAGAACCACTCAAAATCCAATTTGGAAGGCTCATATCCCTGATCGATTGCTTTGATATAGTACAAAATAGCAGTAGCTTCGAATTGTTCACCGACACGAAAAAGAGCAACACTCATAGAGTAATTAATGCTCTTATCAATTGCGTTTAATTGCAGTGCATCCTTAAAATCACTGACAGCCTTATCTGGCTGATTTACATGCAGATTAGCCTGTCCTCTGCCATAATAAGCCGAGATGCAATTCGAGTTCCCTTTCAGCACAACACCATAATAAATAATGGCCTGTTCAAACCACCCCAATTCCAGCGAAATATCAGCGATAGCATGGTACACCGTCAAATCCGCAGCAACTAATCGAGAAACTTGGAAAAAGCAATAAAACGCTAGATACCACTTCCCTTCGGTCTGGTAAGAAAGACCTTCAGTTATATAGGTGTAGGGGGTAGAATCAAGCTCCAACCAGCAACTTTTCATTACAATGCTTTTAAGTAAAGAGCCCACTTGCTGGTTACTCTTGGCACAGGAAGTTATCATTTCATTTTGCAATAAAACAAACAGCTTGTCTTTAATGAGGGCTCTATCTTTCTCAACATTAAGTATATCTCTCATTTGCGCAACCCAGGAAACAATAGCCTCCGCATCCGCATCTTGCCCCTCCATTCCTGCTGCAACAGCGTTTAATTGCTCCAAATAAACTAAAACACGATTCACAATCGGTGTTAAAGGAGGGAATTTTCTTTCAAATTTAACAATTGCATTACGAATATCTATTCGTTGCATCGGATCAAAATACAGCATGGACAGCAGCAAGGAAGCTAATCCTGTCGGAATGGTTTCTAAATAAGGGAGCACCTCTTGAGCAAAATGCTCTATATTCTGCATTGTTAAGGGGACACTTCTGTTATAAAGACTCTTGTCTTCTATCCATAAATAAATAATTGTTTTTGCCATAGCGTATACATCACAGGCCTGGGTGTAAGGATAAGAACGTAAAATTTCAGGTGCCAGATAGTTTGGTGTGCCACAGAAATCGTTCAGTTGAGACTCTATCTTTTTAACAAACCCGTAATCAATTATATTGACACTCAACTCAGGTTCTAGCTGAACTAATATGTTATCTGGTTTAATATCACGATGAATGACACCATGCTTAACCACTTGCTCATTCAAGGCCGACAATAAGAGATAAGTTAACTGCAGTTTCTTGCCGATCGTCAGGGTGTTTATTTCCCCATTGTCGATGAGTTCAGATAAACTCTTCCCAGGCATTTTATTCATGAGTAAATAACTACTGAACTGTCCCGCCTCTCCTTCAGATACAGGTTTTTTTATACCTAAATGTTTTATATCTCGTCCTATGAGAAACTCGTTACTCAGCGCCGCGTCCTGAATACTCACCTTAACGACTTTTTCTTTTTTAAACGTGATTTGCTTTAACTCATAATTAAGAATAAATGTCTTCGCAACATAGACAGAGCCATAAGTACCGCTCCCTAAAAAATCATCTTCAGAATAAACAAACAAACGAGGATTTGAAGGTATGTTGCCCTCGTATTTAATCGCGTGTTTATTATCCAAGTGAGAGATCTTTGCATCGTGATCCCAAATGAAGTTTTCATCCCAAATAACACCATCACAAAAATTTACTTTGTTCTCAACTAATTCATATTTTTCTTGACTCATGATCTACTCAAAATTAACTTACTAAAAAGCGTTCTATTGCAACATCGCAACATCATTAATCAGCCAGAATTATGGGCTAATCTTTGTGCGTTTGCACGCATTGCATCCAGATTTCATCACAATTGCTCACTATAAGCACAATACAACGTATGCTATATAAAACGTTGCACTGGTTATCAGGAAGATTTTCTGGATAAACTCTTTGGTTCTCCAGCCAGCTCTTGAATTTCGTAGATACTTGCCAGCTCTATATACATATTCGAGTGAATAAGACCTGTAACCAGCTTATTTGTTATTGTACTGACAGGCTGTTTCTTCTTAAAGAAAGAAAAGCAGCAACCACTCTCATTATTGAGATCAGCATGAATTACTTTAATCTGTTCAAGAACAGAATCCGTAGTATTGAGATAAGTCGAATAATTTTTTAAGTACTGGTCAAATACAGTTTGATAACGTTTAAATTCTTCGCATCCAGATTGCCGCAAAATAGTTATTGTATTTAATAAAGCACTGTACACATCATAATCTGATGCTCGTTTAACAGTACATATTGGTTCATCAGAATCATCCAAGTCAAGCCATCCACACTCTGACAAGGCATCGCCAGAATCGCTATAACTACTAAATAGAGATTCCTCTGTACTTACATCGTTTGGTTCTTCAGGGATGCTAGGTAGTTGAGGCACATAGATGATTTTACGACCAAATCGGCTTCTTACTAATTTTAGAGACACAATATTTACCTTTTGATTTAAAATATTTGTTACTTGATCATTACATGAGCGAAAAAGCAAATAAAACGATCACCATGGATTAGCTCTACCCTAAAAAGAGACCGGCATTAGAATAGAAACTACACCGCCATCCAATGGACTTCATAAATTTGAGGTTGTGTGATTCAAGCACTTAAAGAACAAAAAGATCTTGGCACGTTACATAGAATGACGCCCAAGTTGGTTTTCAGCACACTGCCCTTGTTGAGCTGTTTCTTCATTATAATAAAAGAATGTATGGCGTTGAACCTGTTGATTCGACTCTTTATTTAGCTGTTCCTCAGTGCTTGTTAAATTTTGCTCCAGAGTCGTGTTTTGATGACACGCATCTGGAGACTTGCTGCTCGAACTCGTCGTTAAATGTTCATTGTGACTTTGATTTAAAAACGTCAACTCATCATACAGCTTATTTGCAGAGGCATTAAGATTTTCTTTATCCAAATCCACCTCCTGAACAAATCCAGGAGGAGAAGCTTGATGCTCTAACGCCTTTGAATTGCCTGCCCCCTCTTGAGCAGTAGAATGATAACATTCCAAGACATCTTCGTAATTAATATAATGACAGACCACAAGAGCACCAGAATTATCCAGTTGTTGTATTTCCAAAGAGTTACCCATTGGAATTTTATTTTTAATTAATTCAGGTAAAAGGAATAATAATGAATCAAATTCAGGCCTAAAGTCACCACTCTTATGGTTTATGATCTGCAAAAGATCATCCTCTATGCTAAACAAAGCATTGCCCGCAGTATAACATTCGGCAAATAAACTATTTTCTTCTCCCGTCATTTGCCAATGAGAAGGAACGACATCACCCGGAGGCCCTTCATGAGCAAATACCAGCTCTCCATTCGTTTTTAACAGAAAGCGGAGTACTTTATATGTTTTACCCTCGTGGCCTTCTGTAACGCATTGCTTGTCTTGAAGTAATAGTTTCAAGCCATGGGCTAGTGCTATGTATGGTTGACTGTCACAAATCAAATCGCGTATGCTGACGATATAAAAAGGACGTTTTTGGTAATTCGAGTTAAAAATCTGGATAGGCATAAAATATAATGATGGTCTATTTGGGATGTATTTTACAATTACCTTCTTAAGGTTTTATTAAGAATTGCTTTAAATCAGCACAATTCATCAAAATAAACATAGAAAAAGGGCATATCATAGCTAATTATGAGAGTATATTAGGCATTAACAACGCAATGTATCAGAATTAGTTTAGCAAGTACTTCAACGAACCATCACTAAAACCAAGGCACAGTTCTGCTCATATTGAGAGGAACCAAGACACGACTCTCCTTGCTTTCCAAGTAAGAAAGAAGGAGAACGTGAAGATATCAAAACCGCATTAATGCAGATTCCTCGGGTTCACTTTGGCCCAAATGAGGATGAATCTTCAGACAGTTCTTCGGCTTCAGAACTGTCTTCGTAAAGCTCTTCAGCTTCAAGATAATTGCGCCCAATAATCCTGCATAGAGCTTTTTGATCGTTAAGCGATAAATGATATGCCAAAAGCTCTAATGGATTTTCATCCGCAAGCGTATCGCAAGAATCATCCTGATCCAGTTCGGCTTCACCTTCCATCAGAAGCGTGTCATTTATTTTAATACCATCGACAATGGACATATACAGTGAGTTGAACAGCAATGTCGCATTTCCTATTTTATTTTGCAGACTTTTCTCTTCTGCACTACGAGGAAAAGAAAACAAACGGTATGCAAAGTTCTGTAACCCTGATAATTTTGGCGCGTCATTTTTAGGTTCAATAATTGAAAAAGCTTTATAATAATCTATAACCCGAAGAATTAATTGTTCCTGATATTTCTTATAAGACTCAGGCACTACTGCATTTCTCAGCAGCCATTCTAACCTCTGTAACCGTCCTACGACGGTTTTAACGGATTGACAATATTCCTTGTCAATCTCCAGTAATTTAATTGTCTCCTCAGAAAGTGCTTCAAGTTCCTGAGGTGGTATTGTCCAATATAATTTAACGTCTTTGTCCTTGGATGAATCACGATAATAGGCGACATCGCCTGATTTTTTTTTGTGTTCTCTTAATGGGCCAGTACTGTGTAAATAAATACTCTCTGTAGGACCACTGTATTTAGGGATGCTTGGATATTTGCCATTATTAGTCAAGCGTGCGATTTGCTGCTCCGACAAAACATGTTGTAATAAAGCAATGCTTTGTGATTTACAGGTATTAGACTTGGAGAAATCCAATCCGGTCAGCCCTAGAGAGACACGAATCTCAAACGGTTTAAGTCTGGATTCCCGATTATTTTCTTCCGCTCTTATCTTTTCCATTTGATAAATTAATAGCGACCTGTTTTCATGCGGATACATTTTGGTTTCTGCTGCTGGCTTCTCTTTCAAACCTAAAGGTATAACAATTTCATTGATGGCTGCTTGTTGTTGCTCATACATCTCTAAACATTTTTTTTGTAAATGTTTAAACTGTTCTTCTGTTAATTCAAAAGTAGCCCCGTGCAATCCGCGCCCCAGATCAAGAAATCGGGTTTCTTCATGACGCAACATACCATGATTTCCTTCCAGATCAACATCCAGTCCCATCTTTAACTTTAATTGATTTATCCACGAATTATCACGATTAGTAGTTGGCACTCCATAAAAGCCCCAGTTATCTACCACTTCAAGCTGCTTTGTGTTTTCATTCATCCTGGAAAGTAAAATACAACTATGCCATAAAGGATTTGCACCAGCTTCACCATCAAAAGTACAGTGGGTCACCGCATACTTCATAACATTATCCTTCTTATAAATATCCCTGAAAAAAGCAAACTTATCCCGAGTCTTTTTAGGAGTTGTTGGCATTCGCCTGGTCTGCGAATAAATTTATTTATCGCATAAAAGTGCATCGTTACGAGCATTAGCAAAGCAATCCAGCTCGAATCTTCGCCCCCAAAAGCGGTATCTAAATGACTCGCTTTGTTCACAGAACCTGGTAGATCTGTCAAAAAAACTCTAATCTGACAACTGAACTAAGCTTACAACCTTGGCCGAAAGAGAAAAATAGTCTCTTAAAATGATTGTGATCAAATATTAAAAAAGAGGCAATGTTTTTTTATTATAAAATTGAATAAACAAACCCTCATCAAAATCCATGGGTTCAAGCAAGTATGGTCTGGCTTTATCGTCTTCCATAATCGTTCTCGTAATTTTTCTTTAAATTCTCCATTTCCATTTTTGCAACAGTGCCTTGGATTTTGTGGCAGAGAGAATAGATATTTTAGCGCGACAATTAAGCGAGAAGAATCTGGCTTCAATATCTTTTCCATGATGAATATAAGAACAGTGAATAGTTGAGAGCTGATTCCATTTCGATTATTATGGGCCGTTTTATTGTAGCTATATGAAAATAAAAAGGATTTATTAATGCTATAAAAAAGCCCCTAGAAAGGGGCTAATTAAACTGCGTATTTTTGTAATTATATTTAACCATAAGTTTTGGATAATTTAGCCTGATTTAATTGTTCATAAGTACGCTTGGCCGGAACAAAATGAGGGTATTGAGTAACCAGGCGTTGTAAAATCATGCGCGATAAGACCTCATCCCCTCGATTCCATTCGTTTAAGGCTTCCAGATAAATTAAATCGGCATTATTACCTTCTAACACGGGTATGTCATTCAATTGTATGGGTTCAACATAACTAACCCGTGCCTGAGTTTGCGCGTCTAGCCTGCGTAAGACTTTACGAGCCTGCACACTGCCATTCTCACTGGCTTGCTCTAACAGTTTACGGCCTTTTTCCGGCAATTGTTCGCCAGCAGTACCATCAAGATAAAAGGTACCAAGTTGATATTGCGCGTAAGCATTCTGCCGTTCAGCAAGCTTTTGATAAATACTCGCTGAAACCTTAGGATCTTTTTCTACACCTAATCCGTAATGGTACATTCTTGCTAACGCCAGCATCGCCTTTTCATTTCCCTTATCCGATGCATCTTTGTAATATTTTAATGCATCAGGAAAATCAAGTTTGGTAGCAACACCTGTTTCAGACAATAAGCCCAGAGCATAAAGCGCATTGCTATTCCCCAATTCAGCGGCTTTTTTATACCACGTTAAAGCTTCTTGCACATTTCTGGCTTGCCCCAAGCCGTAAAAATACATGCCGCCTAACTGATTCATCGCTTCATCAACGCCTTTAGTCGCTGAGTTAGTAAACAACTCTTTAGCTTTCTGATAATCAACCGGAACACCCTTACCGTATTCATACATTAAAGCTAAATTGTAGTCACCTAACACATCTCCTTTTGTAGAAGCTTCTTCATAGGACTTTAGTGCCTCAGCATAATTATCATCTACGGTTTCATAAATAAATCCTAAAGCAACAGAAGCCTTGGCTAAATGACTGGATGCTTTTTGGTACCAAAGTTTAGCCAAATTGTAATCAGGCTCTCCCATTGCACCTAATTGATAGAATTGGCCTAGCAAGTACTGTGCTTCTGGATTTCCTTGTTCTGCTGATGCGGTATACCATTGTTGTGCAGCAACAGGATCAGGCGCAGCACCAAGTCCTTTATCCATCATATAAGCCAGTTTTAACTGAGCATATTGATCACCCTTTTGAGCCAGGCCAGTATAAATTTCCCGTGCCTGATTCATGCCATCAACATCATTATTCGCTGCCAGGTAATAATCCGCCAAAACGATACCGGCATGGCTGTTTCCTAATCGATATGCCGTAATGAGATCGGGCAAAAACTCACCTTTAGCCTTCTCTTTTATTACAGCCATATTGAAATCCGCATACGCAAATTGGGCTTCAGCAGATTGTTGCAGCAATGCCATTCCTTTTTCTTTGTCTTCGGCTAAGCCTCTACCTTCAGTTGTATAAGTACCCATAATAAATTGACTGACAGGATTTTGGCCTGATTGCTGATACCAATAAATAGCCTTGGCTGGATCAGCACTCACCCCAATCCCACGATCATAAAGCATGCCTAACAACAGAGCCGCTTTCTGATCGCCTGCATCGGCTTGCGCTTCTGCAACTTTAAACGCTTCATCCTGTTTTTTCTTATCTAAATCCATCGCATTATAGAATGCCAGCGGTAGTAAAGCCTGAGCTACACCATTATGCGCAGCACCTTGGTATAACTGACGGATTAAAGCAATTTTATGCCGTTTTACGTCAACACTAAGCCCTTCATTATATTCACGAGCCAAATACTCAGCCAATTCATATTCTGCAGGCCCATAATTGCTTGCTGCGGATAAATAAAGCATGGACATTGCCTGCTCATTATTTGGTTGTATGTATTGAGTTCCATCAGGACCGGTTTTTCCCTCTCTTAATATTCTGGCAAGAACATATTGGGCGCGTTTATTTCCTTTAAAAGCACCATCAGTTAACCAATTCAGTGCGGTTTGATAATCAGCGCTGTCTTTGGCATGCTCCAGATAAAGTACCCCCAGATTATACTCTGCCCCTAAATGTTGTTGTTCTGCCGCATTCTGATAGAAAACAATCGCAGATTGATCATTTTGAGTCACACCAATGCCATATTGGAACATTTGGCCAATTTCAAATTGCGATTGAGCATCTCCCAGAATCGCTCTGAAATACATTTGGTTGAAAACAGACATATAGTTAGCCTGAGTCTGCCATCCTTGAGTCCACATATCCATTAACTCAGCATTAGCAAAATCATCATCTTTATAGTAGCTGGCATCAATATAAGGTGCCGGCAGATGATCTTTGGCGACAACAAAACTGCTTGCGCGCTGCAGCGCTTCTATTTGTTTGTTTAAGTGATAGATTGGATAAGTCCATTCATTGGATTTAAACTCAACGGTTTTACTGACCAGAGCATCATAATAAGTGTTAATCGGTATTTCGTTAGGTTGAGTTAATTCAAATTGAGGCTTAAAGAGCTCCTGACGCGTCATCACGTCAAGTTGAGGTGCTTGGTTGTAATTATTATTCCTCAATACTGCCGGATTTTTCCAAGCGCTGAAGATTCCATTCATCTGGTAAGAGGTATCTTCCAGTTTGTCCGTTCGGTCATTACTTAGCCACAAAGCCATTTGCGCCATTGAATTAACTGATGCAGGTTGTTTTGCATCTTGAGTCGCTTTATCCAACCATTGTTTTGATAGTGCCTCATCAGCAGCAACCCCAATGCCTTTTTTATAAAGATTGGCTAATTCATTTTTTGCTTCAGTAGAGCCTTCCTCTGCTGCCTTCAAAGTCCATAAAAATCCATTTTTAGGATCATAGATAGGACTTTTATCTTGTAAGTAAGCATGTGCCAATTGTAAATATGCATCGGTACTCTTTTGTGCTGCGGCTTTATTAAACCATTGCAACGCCTGGTCGTATTCATTTTGGCCAAGAGCAATTTTACCTAACACGACCATGGCAGGAAGATAATTTTCAGCGGCTGCTTTATTTAACAGCTCCATACCCTTAGGCAAATCCTGAGTAACTAACTTGCCAGAGACATAAAGTCCTCCCAATTTGGTCAACGCTTTAGGGTTACCGCTATTAGCTGATTTAGAGAGCCAGATAAGGCCGAGTTTGTTATTACTTGAATGACGGCTGTCGATAAAGTTTTCTGCGAGGGCATATTGTGCTATTGCATTGCCATTTTTAGCAGCATCGATGTAATAACGAGACGCTGTATCCAGATTTTTCTTAACCCCAACACCGTATAAGTAAGCTGCTGCCATATACAATTGTGCATTAACATCGCCAACCGTAGCCGCCTGTTTAAACCAACGGGCAGCCTGCTCGGGATTCTTGTCTTTAAATAAGCTGTATTTGGCCATCAACTGCACCGCAGGTAAATAGCCCTTTTCTGCTGATTTGGCAAAATAGCGTATCGCGAGGTTATTATTTTTCAATTGGCCGTACCCGTAGAGATACAAGCGTCCCAAATAATAATCAGCAATCGCATCCTGGCCGGCTTTACTCAAAAGAGGCTCCGCTGCTTTATTATAATTACCCAAACGATAAGCATTAAAATCATCATCAGCAAATACTTGTTGACTGGCTGATGCAACGAATAAACATATCCATGGTACTAGTGATTTCATGAAGATTCCCCTCTTGTCATGGCACGCTACACTCCGGGTATAATGCCATAATGTACGACTTCACTGACGGCCCCGTTTCTCGAATTACTATCTACTATCCAGAAATTTCCTTTATTATTCAATCCAAATTTCACATTTACATATTCACACACTTTAATAGTATCTGCGCAATCCACGATTTTCCCATAAGAGGCCTTGCCATCACCTAAGGTACAAATAAATTTGACCTCCGGTTCCCCCGTGGCAAGCACAGCCCATGAATTAGGTTTAATCGTGTGATTAACCCGCGTTGAGTACTCGCTTTCTTTATCGCGCATTTGATATAAACTTACGGCATTAGGCAGCTGATTAAAAAAGAAATACATCGACTGCAAAGCCCCTTCTTGTCCTGGGTATAATGATAGGGTTTTAAGTCTTTGTTTAAATCCTACCGGCTTACAGCCTATAGGGAATCTATTATCCTCTTTTTTCGCTGCCTTTCCCTCAGTCTCTGTAGTCTTTTTGGGTGACGCGGCCTGCATGGACGTACTGAGAAATAGTCCGGCTAATCCCATCAATGATATGGAAATTATTCCTCTTCTGGATAGTATATTCATGATTTTTTCTCGCTGTCATTTAATGGACGAACAATAACTTTAGTCCCCTTAAAATTGTTTCGATCGCTAGATAGTTGAACAAAATTTTCATTTAACCATTTTGCATCCTGAGTAAACATCCGAACGCAGCCATGACTTGCTCTCTGGCCAGGAATATCATCTGAACCGTGTAAAGCAAAACCTTTATGATAATACATACAGTAAGGCATTTTTGCCCCACCTTTTCCTATCGGGAATACGTTAGAAGTACACTTGACACTTTCCTTACTGAACATTCTGAAGATGCCTGATAAAGTACGACATGACTTGGCAGAATCAGAACATTTATCTCGTCCAGAAGAAATTGGCCCCCACCATAATAGGTTCCCTTCATCGTCATAAGCAGCCCAGGCTAGCTTCTCCTGATCCACAACAATCAATTTTTCTTTATCGTCATCAATTTTTAATGGAAAAGGAGAAATATCAAAGATAGTGATATTGGTCAAATTTTTAGGTACGGCAATTTCTCGCCCAGTCCAAAGACGGTTGTATGTTCTATTGACCCGTTGCACTAAATCACGTTGCACAGGATCAGGAAACAATTTTTCCCAACTGTCTCCGCTCGCTGCTTTGATGCAGTCATATTGGGGATATCCACATAATCCCGTCCCATAAAAGTTCCCAGCATTAACCTCCGCCACCAATAACATCAAGCATGCTGTTCGAAGTATTTTTCTCATGGTGCCGCCCCCTCATGCCAATTTTTATAATATACATGCAAGAATTGTGCTTAAATTTAAAAAATCTTATATCTAATGTTTTTTTCGGTCATTTCAAGAATAAGTTTAGCCTTAATACAAAATTTTGATTTAATGTCTATAGTTAAATTAATTCTGACTGGATAAACTATATATGGATATACTAAAAAAACATATTCCAATTAATTCAGCCATTAATTCCGTGCATCAACCAGACCTGATTCTTTCAGTACAACAACTGATAGAACAATCTCAGGATGGTGTCATTGCATTAGATATGCAAGGAAAAATACTTGCTATCAACGAAGAAGCGGCCAACCTTTTGGGCTCTGAGCATAATGCCTTAGCCAATCAATTTATTTGGCAGCAAGTTCAATTAAACCCATATTCCCGCAAACGACAATTCATCCAGGCTCGTAAATGCTTCTTGCTCGCCCAACAAGGAATGACGCAACAGTTCACCTGGATTGAACGAACATCTCAAAAGCCTGTTGTTGCTTATAATATTATGATAAATAAAGTAGAATTACACGGAACTTCTGTAATTTTTGTCACGTTGATTAACATATTACAAGCAAAAATTACTGAATGGGTTTTATGGTCTCTGGCACGTATAGGCAACCATGGGGAGCTTAATGTAGTCATTGACGAAATCCTTAAAATAGTCAGCGAAGCATTCTCTGCTGATTATGCTGCCGTATGTCTTGTAGATAGCCAACGAACAGCTCGTACAGTCAGTTACTTTGTCAATGGCCATAAAAAGGAAAACATCAGTTATGCCTTGCCAGATACTCCCTGTGATAGTGTCATAAAAAACAAAGCCATATGTCATATTACTGACGTACAAAAAGAGTTCCCTCTCGATGAATTATTAATAACGATGCAAGTCAATTCTTATCTGGCTGGCCCAATTATTAATGCTCAAGAAGAAGTTGTGGGACTTTTAAGCATCTTCACGATAAGAAAACTGGAGATGAATGATTTTAATTGCACCTTATTTCGCTTGTTTTTAGGGCGGATTGATTTAGAAATTGAACGATTATTAAATCAGCGAAGGTTGCAATTTCTTGCCAGTATTCCACAACAAGATCCAAATCCGGTGATAAGAATCCTTCCAACAGGCGAGGTAATTTTTGCCAATAATCAAGGAAAAAATATAATAAAACAATGGAATACCATTCACCCCGGCATTCCAGAACAATTACTTAAAGAGGCCCATAAAGCGCAAACCACTGATCAAATCGTACGCGTTGAAATGGCAGCAGACTCTAAAATATATTTATTCACTCTTATATGGGTAAATGAATTTAAACAAATAAATATTTATGGAACCGACATTACCCAGCTCAAATCTACCGAACAGACCATGTTGAATTTGGCACGTTTTGATGCCCTGACCCATATTGCCAATAGACAATATTTTGAGGAAAAGCTGGTTGAAAAAATACATGAGCATCAAATTGAAAATAAACATCTGGGATTGCTTCTCATTGATTTAGATAATTTTAAAGCGATCAATGATACCTTAGGGCATCATATAGGAGATAAATTATTACAGATTGCGACAAAACGTATGGTGCGCTGTATCCGACAAGAAGACTTCATCGCGCGCATTGGCGGAGATGAATTTATCGTTCTAGTTCACCACGCCAATACAAATATAGCGCAACTCATCGCAGAAAAAATCATCCGCGTTTTATCAAAATCCTTTCAGTTCGGTGATTATCAACTGAAGATCTCTGCAAGTATTGGTATAGCTATCTATTCTGAAGAGAAGCAAGCTGCCAGTGATCTAATGCACCATGCCGATTTAGCCATGTATCAGGCAAAAAAATCAGGAAAAAATAATTTTGCTTTATTTTCTAAATCCTTACACTACGCTAAAGACAAAAGAGATGAAGTTATTCGCAAAGAATTGAAGTTAGCAGTAGCTAAAAACGAATTATATATCGATTATCAACCTCAAATTGACATTATTTCCAATAAAATCATTGGCATTGAAGCCTTGTTGCGCTGGGAGCATCCACAAGAAGGATTAATTTTTCCGGGAGAATTCATCCCCTTAGCTGAAAAAACAGGATGCATCCATAGTATCAGCCAATGGCTTATTGAGCAGTCGTTACACGATTACCGCACATTGCTTGCCACTCCATTTGATGGCAAATTATCGATTAATGTTTCTTTACTTCAACTGAATGATGCGCGATTTATTGATTCGCTAAACGATAATTTATTACAAGAACAGATTAATAAAGATCAGATTATTCTCGATATTTCTGAGCGTATTATTGCACCGAATTTTAATAAAATCGCGAAATACCTGGGGAAAATACATAAACAAGGCCTTCAGATTTGCCTGGATAATTTTGGAAGTCCTCAAGTATCATTGCCTAAATTATTAGCCCTTCCTCTTGATTATCTTAAATTAGATCAGCAATTACTACACGGTATCGAAAAAAACATGAAAAATCGTATGCTCCTTAAAGGAGTTATTAAATTAGCTCAGGATCTCAACATTCAAGTCATTCAAAAAGGCATAGAGACAACAGAACAACATCAAATCATCAAGTCATTAGGATGCAATTATGCACAGGGTTATTTCTACTGCGAACCAATCCGCTTTTTACAATTACAAAAAACTTTGAATACTCTTCGGATAGCACCTAACAATTAACCCAATGAACATAGTCCCCGCAGTAGTAAGTGCTTCCCGGCAAATTTTGGTCTTTTGCCGGCAATAGTCGGCCTATTGCCTCAATAACCTATTACCCTTTGTACGGAACAAAAAGAACCAGGATTTAATAATTCATTAAGATTGCTCTTCTATAATGGCACCACAATGAGGATTAATTAAACAGAAAGCTCTTTTTAAAATTAATTTTAACAAGGTACAACTGAATGCCATTAAAACAAGAAACTTTAACCGAACTGAAAAATTTAATTACCGCCTCTGATGACTACGAAGGCAAATATTATCTATTGTTTCTTTATGAGCACTTAACAAAATCCAATCGTTCTGAAAAGGAACTTGAGCCCATAGCTCAATGTTTAATCAATCTCATTAAGAATATAAATGACCTTAAAAATCCAGCTTGTTCGTTACAAAAACAATTTAACGCGGCAATGCAAATTTCAGAGAACTACCAGGCCCTGGTTCAAGAAACCGGAGCCGCTGGTGTTTTATATAAAGTAACTCAGGCGCTTCTGGATTTAGGCGGATTAATGATTGGAATGTGCATGGCTGTTTTTGGCGCAGCCCTTGGTGCTTTCTCAATAGGTATGAAAGACATCACTAATTTTAGGCTGCCGACCGGCCTGTTTATCGGTGCAATGACAGGAGTGTTAGTTGGTTTCACTCTAGGTCAGCGAGTGCCACACAGCTTGTTTAAAGAGAAAGAGACGCGGCTTCTGCGTCATACAGTCAATAAATTAGGAACCACCTTTGAATCGTTATATCAATCAGTAGAGCATGATTATATAACAGAGATCAAACAAGAAATTTTAACCGACTATTTTTCAGGCAACCAAGAACAATTCAATGCTTTTTTAATGCAGAAACAAAAATTTGAAATATTAAGTGTACAAGCTTCTTTTTTCAGTACCAAATTAAAAGGCAGTGTAGGACATCACAGCTTTATCAAATTCCTTATCAATGAAAATCAGGAAAAACCTAAATTAATAGAGATGGGGCTGCCATCAGATCAGGAAACTGAATTTTCTCAACGAGAATTAAGAGAAGCAACAGGTGCGCAATTAGTAAGAATGCTTGCCATGAATAGAATAATCCATCCTCAATACACAAGAACTATCGGCAATGTATTCGGCATACTCACCCCCTACCAGGCTGGCATTAATGATTGCCATACTTATCTCGATAAAATATTAACATCGGTTAGCGAAGCAGAGAGCCAAATTGATCGCTTCACCCCGGAGGATTCGCTTATTGGTCAATTTATTGGCGGTACTATTCTATTTTTTAAACCAGTTCCTGAAAAACTGGAACATTCCGTTTTGGCAGAAGAAAATATGTCTCCTCAGAATAAACTATAAGGCTATCCTGGTAAAACACTAAGGATGAAAATAATGATAAATTCGTTTTGCCAGGTTTTCACTGATACCCTGAACCTTGCTAATTTCTTCTACTGAAGCTTTAGCCAACTCTCGTAAACCACCAAAACGATGTAATAATGCCTGTCGTCTCTTGGCTCCAACTCCTTCGATGCTTTCAACTGTAGAATCAAGTCGTGCTTTTTGCCTTTTCTTGCGATGTGCTGTAATCGCAAATCGATGGGCTTCATCACGAATATGTTGCAATAAATGAAGCGCTTTTGAATCCTCTGGCAAGGTGAATTCTCTGTCTTCGTTCACCAAAATTAATTTTTCCCAGCCAGCCTTACGAGATGGCCCCTTCGCAACACCCAACAAAATAATATCCGAAACATGGAGCGACGCCAAAACCCTCTTTGCAATACCTACCTGCCCTTTGCCACCATCAATAATTAAAACATCGGGTAACGATTGCGCTTCAACCAAACGTTTAAAACGTCGGGTAATGGCCTGCTCCATAGCGGCATAATCATCTCCTGGAGTAATCCCCTCGATATTGAACCGCCGGTATTCATTCGTACTTGGACCTTCTGCATCAAAAACCACACAAGAAGCTATAGTTGCTTCACCCTGAGTATGACTAATGTCGAAACATTCCATTCGCTCTATCTTTTTCTCAAGAGATAATAATTGTTCCAATGCCTGATATCTTGATCTGAGAGTAGAATGATGGCTAACATATTCAGCAATAGAGACACGTAAATTATTTACCGCAAAATCCATCCAGCGTGATTTGATACCACGTGGATTTATTTGAATTTTACAGGATTTTCCTCGCTGTTTTGTCAATACTTCCTCAAATATCTTATGATCAGATAACGCTTGGTTAGTCAAAATTAATTCGGGAATTCGTTCAATATTATCCAGATAGTAAAACCCGATAAATGCTTCAAATGTCTGTTGCCATAGCTCCTCTGAATTAAAATCGTCATTAAATCCTTTGTCAGGAACCGAAGGAAAGAAATTACGGCTGGCCAACACCTGGCCTTCTCTTATCGTAACGCACTGGACGCATGCAAAACCTGGCCTAGCTTCTAAAGCAATGACATCAGCATCCCCTCTCAGTTGAACCACAGCTTGCTGCTCTTGTACCAAACGTAAATTTTTAATCTGATCGCGTAAAACAGCCGCAGCTTCAAAATTGAGTTCTGCAACAGCCTGTTCCATCCGTTGAGTAAGATCATCGAGAATTTGCTGGCTTTTACCTTGTAAAAAACGCATGGCATCATTAACCGACTGGCTATAATTTTCTGGGCTAATATAAGCAACGCATGGGGCGGTACAACGCTTAATTTGATATTGCAAACAAGGCCGAGAGCGCGCATTAAAATAACTGTCTCGACAATTACGAATCTTGAATACCTTCTGAATAGTCAAGATAGTATCTTTTACCGCAACACTATTGGGGTAAGGTCCAAAAAAATTTCCGCTAACGGGTTTCTTTTTGCTTCTATAGCTTTCTATACGCGGAAATTCCGGATGGCTGGATAAATGAATGTAAGGATAAGATTTATCATCACGCATCAAAACATTATATTTGGGCCGTAACGATTTAATAAGACTGCTTTCCAGCAATAAAGCCTCACTCTCGCTTCGAGTAACCGATATTTCTATTGATGCAATCTGGCTTACCAGAGAACGAGTTTTAGCTCCGGTATTATGCTTACTAAAATAACTGTTCACTCTTTTTTTAAGATTAGATGCTTTGCCAACATACAAAACAGTAGCAGATTCATCAAGCATCCGATAAATTCCAGGCTCACCAGGGAGCTTGGCAAGAAAGAGGGCTAATTCAGCAGAAGGTTGCTTATTATTCATGGGGAACAGGATTTCAATAATTACATGGCATCATTATTCCTTATGATGCACCTGTATTCTAAAAATTAAATTAAAAAGAATGAGCTCAATTCAATTGTTCTATAAATTTCAAAATTTAATCATCAACGATTATATCGTTAGGATGTTCAATCACACGATGCTTCATTGCCAGGTAAGTGAGCTCAACGTCATTTTTAATTCCCAATTTTTCAAACATGCGGTAGCGGTATCCGTTAATGGTTTTGCTGCTTAAAAATAAACGATCCGCAATATCCTGCACATTCATTCCGCTGGTAATCATTAACATGACTTGCATTTCACGTTCAGATAACATATCAAAAGGTGAATCCTGGCCATCTTGAAGACTGTTGATCGCCATTTTTTGAGCAATCTCGGCACTAAGGTATTTCTCACCTTTAGCTACTTTTCTAATTGCAGCAGCCATTTCCTCTGCCCCAGACTCTTTCGTAAGATACCCCATGGCACCTAATTGAAGCACACGAGTAGGCAATGGATCAGTACACATTGCGGTCACAGCGATTACTTTTATATGTGGGTTCGATTTTTTTAAACGACGAGTTACTTCCCAGCCATCAATGCCAGGCATTTTCATGTCTAAAAGAACAACATCCGGGTTGTGTGTCTTGACTAATGCTAGAGCCTGCTCACCACTCTCAGCATCTGCAACTACATCAACATCAGACATATCTTCAAGCAATCGTCGAATACCCATTCTAACCAATGCATGGTCATCAACAATTAATACTTTAATCAAATGATGCTCCTTGACCAATAAGCCAATGAACAAAGCGCGTTGCTCGATGTTAGCAAGACTCTTCTCTCATTACAATACATAGGTTTACGCTTTGTTCAGAACCAAGGCAATTGACATATCGCTGATTGAAACTCAAACATCAGTAAGACCCAATATAAATTTTAACATGCTCTAATATGAATATTAGGATTATTGGCATCAACCTCAAAAAATGGGGGTAATTCCCCTAACTGACGTGTTCGCGCTAATAATGCATCAATATCAGATAACACCAGATTATATAAAGTCTGATAATCATTTATCACAAAATATACTGGCTGTAACATATCAATTCGATAGGGCATTCTAAAAGCAGCAACAGGCTCAAACAATATCCTGACAGGTACATCGCTTTCGACAGAATAAACCGTTTCACTGATAGAAGATAAAATGCCTCCGCCATAAGCTCGTAGTCCTCTGGCTGTATTGATTAAGCCAAACTCTACGGTAAACCAGAACATCCGCTGCAATAACGGCCAATCAGTTTCCGGAAAAGTTAATACTTTAGTAGCAAAATCATGAATAAAATCAGCATACACAGGATCTGTTAACATGGGACAATGCCCAAAGATTTCATGAAAAATGTCGGGCTCTTGTACGTAATCCAGTTCTTCTTCACAACGAATAAATGTTGCGGCAGGAAAATATTTATTGGCTAAAAGCTCAAAAAACTCCCTGGCAGAAATTAACGCGGCAACTGGTGCTACCTGCCAACCGGTTTTTGCTTTCAAACGTGCACTAACGTCTGGTAACTGAGGAATTGCATCCGCAGTAATACCCAAGGTGTTCAAACCATCCAAAAACTCATCACAAGCTCTTCCTGGTAATAATTTCATTTGCCGTTCAAATAAAATATTCCAGACTTTATGTTCTTCAGGCGAATAATTTACGATACCTTGAGCGTTGGGTACATGGGCAATATAACGACTTTCAAACTCCATAATTTCTCCTTCACTCATTTATTTCTTCTTAATTAGATATTAGGGCCTTTGCCCTTTCAGTCAAAAATCTCGGTGTGCCATGGTTTATCGATACCATCCCTTGTTCCCACAGCCATTAAGTTGATTTGGCCGTCATCCTGAGGAGCTAGCGACGAAGGATGACGTGCTTTTCTTAACTTAATGGCAGAGCCCCTTGTTCCTGCCCATTAGGCACGGGGGCAGATGTCTACATTTCATGTCAACAACCCCAGGTCACTTACACCAAAAACGGTTATTCTGGCACGTTTGTATTTTGATATATAGATTAATTCCGGTTAAAAATAACTCGGTTCCACGATAGAAAATACACCAACAACGTGCATTGTTGAATTCTAAATTTAAGCTGCATTTGAAAATGACAACTCAGAAAGATTGCTATAATCTTTATTTAGTAATTACCCAACGACAGCATAAATGTCAACCTTCGCATAACTAATTATTATTTTTTTTATATCAATCGCTCGTAAGTTCTTCGTCATTCAAGCTCTCATGGACTAATTATAGAGCATTGCAATACAGAAAACTGAACCAGTTTTGCCAAAAGAGTAGAAATGTCAACTGAGCCTACTATAGAATTCAATGATGAATTTAATAGCGGAACACCAAATGACAATTGCCATTTTAGCTACAGGTGATGAGATAGTTCATGGAGATACTCTGAATACTAATGCGCATGAGATTGCTCATGCTCTTAGTTCTGAAGGATTATCTTTAGGGTTACACATGGAATGCAGTGATAAAGAAACAGACATTATAGATTGTTTGAACGTTCTCACAAGACGGCATGATCTGGTCATTCTCATTGGCGGCTTAGGTCCAACAACAGATGATCTTACCCGCTTTGCATTGGCAAAGTATACAGGAGATAAGCTGGTACAGCATGATGAAGCATTGGAGCATATTAAAAACAGAATGCAAGCAGCAAAAGTACCAATTAATGAGGGTAATTTACAGCAATGTCTTTTCCCTGCCCAAGCGCAAATACTCCCTAATCCCAATGGGAGTGCAGTAGGTTGTTTCTATCAATGGAACGATAAAACATTTATCTTACTTCCCGGCCCCCCCCGAGAATGCCTGCCAATGTTTAATAATCATGTTCTACCGTTGCTGCAACAAAGAGAGCATAGTACGAAACACATTATTAAATGGCGCATTTTTGGTTTAGCTGAAAGTGAAATAGCTCAAATACTTGAGGAAGCGCTGAGAGACATAGACTGTAACACCGGATACCGTCTGGATACACCATATATTGAATTTAAAGTACGCTGTGCCAGTGACGTAGTTAATGAGATTAAAGCTATCATCAATCCTATATTATCGCCCCATATAATTGCTTCAGTAGAACAAAAAGCCTCTGATAATTTAAGAGAACTGGTACTCAGTACAAATGAGCCGATTACCATTATCGATGAGGTAACTGGTGGATTATTACAAACGTTACTGGTAAAACCTGGCAATCCGAATTTATTTCATTTTCATCACCAGCAGAACACCAAGATACATTTTCATTTAAAAGGACTTGAGGAGTATTGGCAACAACAACTCGGGGTAAGTACAAGCCAGTTAACGATTAACTACAGCAATCATCATCAGGAAGGAGGGGAAACCCACCAGATTCCCTATCGCGGCCCTCTGGTGGTCTATTACGCTGCCGAATGGTTAAGCTTCAGACTCTTTCATCTCATCAATCAATTGCATCAATGAGTAACAAAGTTGCTGAGTACCTTGGCCGCTTATTGCTGAAATAGCGAAAACTTTATCAGTCCAATTGAGCCCTTTTACAATAGCATCAACTCGCTCCTGCCTGGTGGCTTCATCAGGCAACATGTCTATTTTGTTCAGTACCAACCAGCGCGGTTTATTTAAAAGTTCTGGATTATATTCCCCTAACTCATTGATAATTGCCTTAGCAGTGGCCACAGGATCACTATCATCTAAAGGAGCAACATCAATAACATGAAGCAAAACACAAGTACGTGAAAGATGCTTTAAAAATCGATGGCCAAGCCCTGCTCCAGCAGCAGCCCCTTCAATAAGACCAGGAATATCTGCCATCACAAAACTCTTATGTGATGAAACGCTGACAACACCCAGACCAGGATGTAATGTAGTAAAAGGATAATCAGCTACTTTTGCTTTTGAACTGGAAACAGCACGAATCAAAGTTGATTTTCCCGCATTAGGCAGACCGAGTAATCCGACATCAGCCAAAACTCGAAGTTCCATACGCAAATGACGACACTCGCCAAGACTACCTGGGCTGGATTGTCTGGGAGAACGATTAACACTGCTTTTATAACGAGTATTTCCTAAACCATGAAATCCGCCCTGCGCAATAAGTACAGGTTCACCTGGTTTACTGATATCACCGAGCAATTCGCCAGTATCAATATCATAAATCAATGTACCAACAGGGACTTTAAGGATTAAATCGGAACCCTTTTTACCACTACAGTTTCCCCCCATTCCTTGCTGGCCATTTTCTGCTTTGTAATGGCGCATATAACGATAATCAATTAAAGTATTTAAATCGTTGTCTGCTTCAAAATAAACGCTGCCACCATCGCCACCATCGCCACCATCAGGGCCACCGCGGGGTATAAATTTTTCACGCCTGAAACTGACGCAACCATTTCCACCATTACCGGCATCTACTTTAATAATTGCTTCATCGACGAATTTCATGGTTTACCTTAAAAAAACTAAAAAAAAACCCCGTTACCGGGGTTAAAAACTGTAAGACAAATAAAGTAACTGTATTAGCATTCCAACAAAATGTTGTCTTATCAATAAATTGCTGCATTTGCTAGAATATACATTACTTTTTTACACATGAATTGGGCATCAAATGACTAATTCAGTGATAAAAATAAATTAACTAGCAGCTTCTTCTGTTTGTTCAGCAACTATAGTTACATATTTGCGATTCTTTTCACCTTTGACAGTAAATTGAACCAAGCCTTCAACCAAGGCGAATAAAGTATGGTCACGACCACAACCAACACCTGGACCAGGGTGGAAACGTGTGCCACGTTGTCTTACAATAATTTCACCCGCATTTACGAATTGACCACCGAAACGCTTTACACCAAGAAACTTTGGATTCGAGTCGCGGCCGTTACGAGTACTACCACCTGCCTTCTTATGAGCCATTGCTATCCCCTCTTACTTGCTAATCGCAGTAATTTTAACTTGCGAATAATATTGTCTATGCCCCATTTGTTTCATGTGGTGCTTACGACGACGGAACTTGATAATCTTTACTTTCTTGTGACGGCCGTGATCAAGCACTTCAGCTTTAACTGTTGCTTTTGCAACAAAAGGAGTGCCACAAACAATTTTGTCGCCATCAGCCAACATTAATACTTCTGAAAAGTTGATCTCGTTGCCAACATCTTCAGGCAGCAATTCAATTTTTAAAACATCACCTTCTTTTACGGTATATTGCTTACCGCCAGTCTTGATTACCGCGTACATAAATATTCTCCAACTCGCCTGATTGGCTATCACAATTATAACAAAGTGGCATATTCTATGAAATTATGGCTATGACTTCAAGTTCATTTTAAAATATTGTATACTTCTTCACCCTTTCCCGGTTTAATTATTCAACTTAAATGAGTATACGGGTATTTAATCTGGTCGCGGATTAGATAAGGGAACCTTAAATTTTTGGAGTATAAAATGTCAACAATCCTTTTAGAAGCTGAATCAAGAACGGATATGGGGAAAGGTGCGAGCCGCCGCCTACGTCGTCTTGAAAACAAAGTTCCCGCTGTAATTTATGGCGGCGATAAAAAACCAAAATCAATTCACTTTCTGCACAATAAAGTAATCAAAGCTCTGGAAACTGAAAGTATTTACTCCAGTGTTTTCGATATTTCTGTTGATGGTAAAGTCGAACATGTGATTTTAAAAGCATTACAACGTCACCCATACAAGCCATTAGTAATGCATATGGACTTACAAAGAGTTTCAGCAAAAGATATTTTGATCAAACTCGTTCCTATTCATTTCACTAATGAACAAAAATCTGCTGGTATTAAAGCAGGCGGCATGATCAACCATACAATGACTCAAGTAGAAGTTCGTTGCCAAGCGAAAGACTTACCTGAATTTATTGAAGTCGATATGACAAGCGTTGGTATGAATGATGTGG
>NZ_CALMPD010000274.1 GCF_937871865.1 uncultured Legionella sp. | reverse complement strand
TTCTTGCGATATGCACCACACAATGAACCGTCTCACCAATCAAAGGTTCAATTTCAGTCGGGGCGGAAGGGTTACGGGTAATAAGTGATTTCAAACGATGAAGTCCTGCAAGGCAGTTATTGGCATGCAAAGTAGCAGCTCCACCCTCATGACCTGTATTCCAGGCATCAAGTAAATCCAGCGCTTCACTGCCCCGCACTTCACCAACAAGGATTCGATCTGGTCGCATCCTTAAAGTGGTTTTCAAAAGCTGGGTCATATTGACATCAATGGTGGTGTGATATTGGACGCAGTTCTCAGCAGCACATTGAATTTCACCAGTATCTTCAATGATGAAGACACGCTCGGCTGGTGAGCTACAAACCATTTCATTGATAATGGCGTTCACTAAAGTAGTCTTGCCAGAACCTGTGCCTCCAATGACGAGAATGTTTCGATGTGCAATAACAGCCTTCTTAATCACAGCACATTGTGCTTCTGTCATGATTTTTGATTTTACATAGTCATCTAGTGTAAAAACCGAAATGGCTTTTTTACGAATTGCAAATGTTGGTTTTGATACCACGGGTGGCAGCTGCCCTGCAAAACGTGAACCATCTAAGGGCAGTTCACCCTCCAGTATTGGATTAAAACGTGTTACCTCCTTACCATGAAAGCCGGCAATAGTTTTAATGATTGATTCAGCACGAGCGTCATTGATACTACCTATGCAACGCATGGTTTCTCCAAGCCTTTCTTGCCAAAGCTTGCCATCTGCATTGAGCATAATTTCAACGGTTTTAGGATCGCTTAGTGCTTGTTCAATCGTGCCACCCAAGTCACGCCTTAACTTTTCACGGGCACGGTCTTTAACGGTGATTCCTTGTTCTTCTTGCGCATTCATACGATATATTCTCCGATTACTGATGCTTTTAAGCTGACTTCAATCCATTTTTGAATTTGCTAATTAAGCGATCAACGATGCTTTCTTTATTGGAGGACGAGTCGCTGAACCATTGATCTTTTTGGCGTTCACGATAAATGCGTCTTTGAATTTCATCACGGTGGACAGGAATTGATTGAGGGGCATCGAAGGCTAGACGAACCTCACCATCTCGATAACCCACCACAGTGCAGTAAACTTCTTCACTGATAACAACCGATTCCCCAACTTTTCTTGTTAAAACCAACATAATGCGTCTCCTTAAAGTTATTTAAATAAATAGGCCTTGCACTGCCTGATATTCTCTTCAACCACTTCCATACTGGCTGGTTGATATTTTTCTGGTCTGACATTAAAAGCATTTCGCCTTTTGATATCACGACAAAAACCAATCATTTGCGGCAGGGTAGGAGGCATTTCGCAATGATCTCGGCAATCAATGATGACTTGATCCAAAATCTCATCACTGAACTGACTTAACCCCTCCAACCACTCTTTCTTGGCAAATTCCAAAAAACCATCATTCTTGAACTGACTGCGCCACAAATGCCCGTAGTAAACTGCAAAGCGAGTAAACAGGTTTTCAATACATTTTTTTCTACTGTCGGTAGCATTGCAGGTTGATGACGTTTGACTGCTTGTATTCGTCTTCATCGGTGCTTGCTGTCTCTCCTGTTTCTGGGTTCCAGAATGGATCAATGGCTCCGCTCTTAGTATTTGTGCCGCGCTTCTCATTCCTTTTCTCCTGCGTTAATTCGATTTTGACTTCATCTTCCCAACATTTTTGAGATAGCCAGTTAGCTGGAAATTTCCATGCCGGAACCCATTCTCCATGTGCTTCTTTTGCTTCACGCGCTGTGATTTGTTGATAAAGTGCTTGCAACATGCATTGCAGCAAATGTTCATCTGGATTGATTTGTTGAAAAATTTCAAAGGCACGATCACGTGACTTTTTCTCGGGGTACATACGCCAGAAATTGTCGAAGCGTTGTAATAAATAAATATAATTATTTTCTTTAATTTGAGGTGTGTCGGCTTTTAGCAATTTATCTATGTCGGCTTTTACTTCAGTAGTTCCCGAAATCCTTGTATTTACAGGGATTACAGCATGCGGCTTTGTGTCGGCTTGCTGTGTCGGGTTTGTGCCGGGTTTATTTTGGACACAATAACTGATATCCGCTAAAAGGCATTTTAAAATAAGATGTTTATCGAAAGATTGAATGACAATAAGTCCTGCTCGTTCAAGCCCTTTAATGACTCGACGAATTTGCTGACGACTAGGACTTCCTGACTCAGTAATACCTTGATGGGGTTCAATATAAAGTGCCTCAGCTAGCGATTGGTAACTGATCCGTCGCTTTATCCCTACTACGAAAGTATTGCGATCCATATAGGGTCGAATACCTCTTAAGTAGGTAATTTGTTGGATATATGAAAGTCCACAGAGCGCATCCAATTCATTGTCATTCACTGTAAAGTACATAAATAGTCCGTTATTCCTTAACTAAAGTCTTAGCGCTCAATGAAACTTGTGATAACATTTTGAGAACTTAAGGCAAAAAATAGCTCTTAATGAGCTTAAATACTCGAATCGAGTATTTAGTAAATCTCAAAATAACACATATTGAGTTATAGTCAATATGTAAATGGATTAATTTATTAACCTAAAACCGTGGAATAGGTATGAACATCAAAGAGAAAATCGGCCAAAGAATTATGAATGAACGAAAGGCCAAAGGATTGACGAGAAAAGCATTGGCTGAGTTGACCAGTGAGTTGAAAATTTCACGTATTAATAATTATGAAAGAGGGGACCGTACCCCTGGTCCAACAGAAATTAAATTGCTTGCTGATGCGCTGGAAGTCTCAGCATCTTATTTGATGTGCTTAACTGATAACCGTGAAGGGAAGATGACCAAATCCCTTGGCATGGGGGCATTGATTCCTGTATTGGATTACAATCAAGCAATTGATCCAGCTGCTTTCATCCAGAAAATCAAAGATGACGTTGATACCAAAGTTGAGTTTATTCCTGTTAGTACAGCTGTTAGTGATAGCATTGGAAAAAATGCTTTTGCTCTGCAGATTAAAGATGAAAGCATGATGTCGGAACTTCGAATTAATGATGTCATAGTCGTAGACCCTGATACAAGCCCCAAACCTGGCGATTTTGTAGTGGCCTTAGTTGAAGAAGAGCAGGAAGTGATTGTTCGCAAATATAAACAATTATCGGCTTCTAAAGAGGCTCAGCAATTTGAATTAATTGCGCTTAATGAGGATTGGGCTAATATTCGTATTGGTCTCAAACAACAAGCTCAGATTGTTGGATGTGGAGTTAGTTTAATTCGAGGTTTGAGAAGTTAGATTTGTTAACAAATTTCAAAGTTTTTCATATTATATAAATCAAAACATATATAATCTTGAAAGACAGGTCCTCAACCATTCTAGAGAGAAAAATTCTGAAAATTACGAACTGTTTCTTGTTATTCATAGATAATTATAAAGTAGGAATTCATTGATAAAGAGATAATATGAAAAATCGAATAGCTTATATCAACTGGGATAATTTCAGGACAAAGTTTAGTAATTATAAGCAATCGGCTTTCGAACGGCTATGTTATCTTCTATTTTGCATAGAGTTTGAAAAAAACACTGGTATATTTCGATTTAAGAATCATGCAGGCATAGAAACAGACCCTATTGAAAAAGATGGATCTATTATCGGATGGCAAGCCAAATTCTATGATATGGGGTTATCTAGGGCTAAAGCCGACCTAATTAGCTCAATCAAGACCACCATACAGAGGCATCCTGAAGTAAATAAGATAATTTTTTATACAAATCAGGAGTTTGGTCAGCATACAAAAAACACTGCTCCACGTTATAAAACCGATATTGAAAAATACGCAAAAGCTAATAATATTGGTATAGAGTGGAGAACAGCAAGTTATTTTGAATCTCCTTTCGTTTGCGAACAAACTAGTATTGTGGAGCATTTCTTCTGTTTAAATAAAGGTATTCTCGACTCTATTGCCGAAATAGAATTAAGCACTGACTCCATACTGAAACCAATTCACTCTGAAATTTCTTTTGGCAAGAAGAAAATTAAATTTGATCGTTCTGAAATTGTAAAACAAATAAAGAATATGTTTCAAAATTCCTCGATGGTAATAATTTATGGAGGGGCGGGTGTTGGGAAAACAGCAGTTACTAAAGAACTATATGAAAATATAAAGGAATCAGCGGTAATTTTTTTATTTAAGGCTGCTCAATTCAATAGTATTCCTCACATTAATCACCTTTTTGAACCTTATGGGGAAATCACGTATTCTGAGTTTATTAGCGAACATAGTGATATAACAGAAAAATATATTTTTTTTGATTCAGCAGAGAAGCTTTTGGAGATTGAAGATAAAAATGTATTTACTATGTTCCTTAGAGAACTTGTTGATAATAATTGGAAATTAATTTTTACCGTAAGGAATACATACCTTGATGAGCTCAGATTTCAAATAGAGGAATCTTGTAGATCAGATTTCAGTTCAATTAACATACCAACGCTCACGCATGAAGAGTTAGCGAATATTTCTAAAACAGAAGAGTTTGCTCTTCCCAAAAATGAAAGGTTGTTATGTCTTCTACAAATACCATTTTATTTAAATGAGTATTTGAAAAATTACCGTCTTATAGAAGGAGATATAAATTATTTACAGTTCAAAGATGAAATTTGGTTAAAAAAAATTCAGAAATCCAGTTATCAAGTAAATAATTTACATCTGCGTAGAGAAGATTGCTTTTTGAAGATTGCAAAGCAAAGAGCAAATGATGGCGGGTTCGAAGTTAAGATTATCGGTAATTTTCAGGATAGTTGTCGCTTGAAGCAGAGCAGATTTGCTCTACTT
>NZ_CALMPD010000273.1 GCF_937871865.1 uncultured Legionella sp. | reverse complement strand
TTGTACAGGTTGTTGATGCTGATAATTAAAGACAATTGTAATCCAGGCATTTAGCCACCTAGTTACTTTAAATCATACTTAATTGGAATAATATTAATGAAAAAAACATGGACTTTACTTTCTTTGACATTAGCACTGTATGGCGCAAATTCTTTTGGCGGGACTGCCGGAGAGGTTTTTGAAGAAAGGTCGCCCTGGACTGGCTTTTATGTTGGGGCAAATGCTGGATATTTATGGACTGCAAGCAATGAAGTACGTAATCTGAGTGTTCCTCAGTATGCCAATCGTGCTTTATCGCCAACTTCTGAGATAATGGCTGCTTCTCTCGGACGGCTTGGAACTCGTGATGTTTTCGTATCATCCGATAGTTTTATAGGCGGTGGGCAAATTGGTTATAATGCCTTAATTCTAGATTATCTTGTTATTAGCCTTGAGGCTGAGTTTGATGGAGTGGCTCAATCAGGTGGGACTACGGATTTTTCTGGTGTAGTTACTTCTCCGGGACTGGGGACACATGCCGCCAATATTGCAATTACTAAAAAGCTGGACTATCTTGGCTTTGTTAAAGGACGTCTGGGGGCTTTTCTGAATCCATCTGTATTGATTTATGGTGTGGGTGCATTTGCTTATGGTGGAGCAACCTTCAACACGTCGTATACCGTAAGCAATTCACAAGCAACTTTATTACCTATTGCTGATGGCTTTTCTACACATAATGTTTTAGGGGGATGGGGAGCTGGTGCAGGTGCTGAATGGGCGGTGACGCCATGTTGGAGCGTAAAAGCGGAATATATGTATTATGATCTGGGTTCTACACAGGGTTATTTGAGCCTGGCTCAAAATCTTGCTACGACTCCCGTTCTCAGTTTTGCCGCATCATCTGTTAAATCGAGTACTGACTTTACTGGAAATACAGTAAGAGTCGGAGTCAATTATCACTTTGGATAAGTTGCTGCATGAACAATGAAGAGCTCTAATCCAAATTTAATAGTCAGGCAACAGTACTTGGGCGAATGTTTCAAGTGCTGTTAATGTGCTCTACTTTATGTGGGTGTTGATTAACTCTTATTACTTAATTTCATTGCATATCGTTTGGCAATACTTATTGATAATACGGTGTTGAAGATGCCGTGGAGGGAGCACGGCATATGTAGACATATTTAGTTAAAATACGGTTTTAACGTGTACTGTACATCCAAATCGAGCATACCTGAATCAGGATTAATAGCACTGACTGTATCCCCCAGATAACCTATTCCCCAAAAGTAAAGATTATTGGTTCCAATCCCGCTTTCAGAAAGGTAAGGCATTAATGATTGGGTAAAGAAGTCTTTTCCTGAAGAGGTTTTCCAAGATGCTTCTCCTAATACAATTGGGAATCCTGCTTGATATAAGAAGCCCCAACTCCAGCTCAATCGTAAAGTACTTGCACTACCTGGCTCTGTTTCCCAGCCGGCAACTTCTTTAGGATAAACATGAGGAGAGAATACTAAATGCCCATTAGAACCTGCCTTGTCTTCGCCCATCAACCAGTCTACAGTATTAGGGTTTAAATCTGCGACTTGCCGATTTAATTGATTAATAAATTGTGTCGTATCAAACTGAGCTATTCCTTGTTTCGCTAATTCTTTATTGAGCAGTGGTTTAAAGTCTTCACCCCAATTTCCTTTAAAGGAGACAACTTCACGACTCTCACCGCAATTACCTGGATCAGTCCAGTGTGAATAGCCATCGGAGGAGGGGGGGACTGTATTTTTAGTAATACAAATTACAGGGGCATCTGCATCATCGTTTCCACCGCCTGAACCTTCTACAAATAATAGGAGTTCAGGATTAGCCTGGTGAATGGCTTTAGCTGCTGTTCCTATAACTTTGGTCCATGCTGCCTGATTATTCTTATTTTTAAACCAGTTCAGTTGGTATGGTTCATTAAATATATCTATGCCTATTACGTTATCAAGATCGCGTTGTTTTATTTCATTGGCCAATGCTGTGATGTCTGTTGCATATTGATTCATATCGTAAACAGTGCCGTCACGCTTATCATCTCCATATCCATAACGATGGTGCATATCAATCATGACGTTAATCTTATTTGCTTTCATTTCTTCAAGAACTATCCAGAATGCTTGCTTTGGGCTCACTGCTTTTTCACAAGCATCACCATTAGATTGCCAGGTTTTACAAAAAACACCATTTCCTCTTGACGGATTCTTTTTATCAGAAAGTGCTTTATTTATATCAACCTCCGATTGTTCATCATAGAGAACACCAGGCTGAATAGGTAGTCGAATTGTTTTGAATTGAACTGCAGTTTGTTTTGTTGCCCCAGAATCAGCAAAGTCCCCTGGGTGAGTTATTAAATCCATTAATCCAGTGCGAGTTGTATTGGGAGCGGTAGCTACGCTATAGAATGGATTATTTTGCAGACCTTGAAAAACGTTAGTATCTTGAAAACCAGACCAGGATAATCCATTAATATTAACTTTGTTTCCCTTTTTATCATAAATTTGACCTTGTTGAGTATAGTATGCGTTAGCATCGAGGGTTATTCCTAGAAGCAAACTTAGCCCAAGGTATTTTACAAATTTCATTTGTTTAATTCTCCCCATAGGAATATTCTGATTTAAATGATTGTGAAACTAAAAGTACATTATTTAATCATATGGGAGATTATTTGCATGGTTTTTGATTGGTTTTTACAAAAATATTACAAACTAAAGAGAGATAAAACAAAAAATAGCAGATTGAACGCACTTGATTATTGATATTTGGGCTTGGAACGATATGAAAACACCAGGAAATGAATTTACTTCTTATATAACATGCAAAAACAATCCTGGCGTCTAAAATTTAATGTTTATCTATAGCAACGTAAAGCACCCCAGGCATTACGCCAGCAACCTGGATGTGCAGGAGCTGGGGTTGAAAATGCACCAGGATGATTCAATACACAGGTTCCATTATAAATAGCTCTGTGATAACCATATCCGCATCCCTGAGCCGCATTGGCAACTGAAGAAAAACCTACCGCTAAAAATAATAAACCGACTATAGCACTTGTTCGCATTACGCCAGAAAAGCACATAGATTGTGTATTCATGGCATCCTCCTTGGTTTTTGTTGTTTTCCGCAAAGTAAGTATAGTGCTATATTTTTAAAATGTGTGTAAATTAAACGCAAATTATACTTTATAGTAGGGGCTGCGTTGCAAAAACGGAATCTTAATGTTGACTTAACAAACAAAGTTTATAATTTATCAATTTTCCTAAGTAGCATTTTAATTATGTACAATAAAAAAAATTTATTAAGTATGATTTTGAAAGCCTATAAAAAGGATAAATTATCGTCTTTACCTTCGGCAAAAAAACTTAATTTATCTTCAGAGTTAACGGTTTTTATGAAAATAAAATAACGGAATACAAAGATAAAAATCCTGTAAATAAAGCGGCAGAGACTTTAGTACATGAGGAAACTGGCGAGCCTGCCCCCAAAGACACTGCACCAGGCACAAAGGGGTATATTACCCCTCACACTTATTATACGCGCCATCG
>NZ_CALMPD010000272.1 GCF_937871865.1 uncultured Legionella sp. | reverse complement strand
AACAGAATACGCCACCTAATTTATTTTTCCCATACACCAGATTCGAGCATAACTCCTTTAAAGAAGGAAGGGTGTGAAAAGATCTATCAGGATCAAATGAGCGGATCATTATTTAATCGTCCTGCATTAGATCAACTTTTATTGGATTTAAGAAAGGGTGATGTTTTAGTCATTTGGAAATTAGATAGGTTAGGGCGATCATTTAAGGATTTAATCAACTTGGTTAACTCCTTTATTGAAAAAGGTATTGGTCTGAGAAGCTTGAATGATCATATAGATACAACGACAGCACATGGCCGACTCATCTTTAATATCTTTGGATCTCTTGCCGAGTTTGAAAGAGAGTTAATTAAAGAAAGGACTATAGCTGGTTTAGATGCTGCTAGAGCTAGAGGAAAAAAGGGCGGAAGACCTCCTGGACTTTCGAAAGAGGCACAGGCTAAAGCGCATTCAGCTGAATTAATATATAAGGAGGGAAAATTAAGTGTCTCTGAAATTTGTGACCAATTGAGCATAAGCCGTGCAACTTTCTATAATTATTTGAAATTCCGTCAAGTTCCTATATCTGCTGAAAACTATAGAATTAAACCAAAACATACTATTTTAATAAGAGATGTTTTAACGGAAGAAATTTTGGATGTTTAATTCAAATATAAAAATCAATTGAACCTAATCTTGCTTAGTGAGGTAGCTGATTATTCGAGGTGTATAGCCGCGATAGCCCATGATTTTATTGACTTACCGAAAGTAAGTTAACAAAATCAATATCAGGGCGTAGAGTCATTGTGGTAGGTAACCGATTTGCTCGTTCAGAGCAAATGTTAACGAACGCAGGATACTTTTAGTTTCGCGCGTTGGCGAGTCGATTTTAGCCTGGGATGGCTTAAATCAATCACGGGATAGAGCGACCATTGTATTCTTTTTTGAAATGTTGCATTTGTTTTCCAATTTGTTCTAACTCTTGTTCAGATAAGATGGCTTTTACCTCTGGAAATAATTTGCCTTCCTCTTCTCTGGCATGATGCTCTACATCTTCAGAAAATTTCATGAGATGGGTTAACCAAGCATCTTCTGATTTAAGTTCATTAATTTTTTTAATTTCACGCTCAGCGTGTTGTTCTTCTTTCAATAAATGTTTTACTGTGTCGGGAACTTTGCTTTTGAAATGTGGATACCAGACCGTGTGTTCCATAGTCTCATGTCTGAGTAAATCAGAAGACAAGTCAGCAAATATTTTTTGGCGCGTATCAAAACGATGGGAAGGATTTAATACATCGACTAAAAGATTCCGTACATGATTATGTTCTTTGATTAAAAAATCGATAGCATTCATCTCTTTCTCCTAGCAAACCTCTAAGGTTGAAACCAATTAGTAACATCAAACAAGGCCTTAGGCCTTGTTTTCATAGATTATAAGCTATTAAAATCTTTAACAGCTCGTTCAGCTTCTTGTTTGGAATAACCATAGTGTTTTTGTAGCTTACCGTATATCTCTTGGTGATTACCTTCGATTACTTGATAATCATCATCTGTTAGTTTACCCCAAGCTTGTTTCATTTTGCCTTTGATTTCTTCCCATTTACCTTGAAAAATATCTTCATTCATCATTATGCCCCTTAAAAATGAACCTGACATGCTTTTTCTGCGTCAACCGCAACACACTATAAATGGCGATGTTTTTCCCAAGTAGAGGACAAATTACTATTAGGGAGTGTTTCATTAACTCCAAGCATAATACCACCTGATTTTATTTCGGATTCAATTACTTTTGCTTTGTCTTCCGAAATACCCCAGCCTATTAATGAACCAACCAATCCACCTGCGATACCTCCAGCTCCTGCTCCAGCTAGCCCAGCAGCAATTGGTCCTGCAATCACTAGACCAAGACCAGGCAGCACGAGGCTTGTCCCAATTGCGGCTAATGCAGCGACCACCCCGCCCACAGCTGCACCTGTCGCCCCGCCGACCGCCAAACCTTCGGAGGCTTTTGATCCTTCTTTAACCAAGATGGAGTTATAATATTTGTTTCTTGAATCCTCAGACATCATGATATTAATATCTTCTGGCTTATATCCTGCATCTAAAGCATCTTGATAAGCTTTTTCCGCGGCTTCCTGAGTTTTGAATACTTCAGTTGTGATATGCATATCTTTAGTATTATGTGACATAATTAATCTCCTTATTGAAATTCATCCCTCATGCAATTTAATTTTAATTGCAGAAGATAAGTATAGACTACAAATAGAACGGTTGATTATTAATCGCTCAAAGAGGGTAAAAACTTAAAAAGATGTCTATATTAAAGAGGTTCACTAAGGAGAAATACATGAAACAACTAATAGCAGGGACGGTAACAATACTTTGTTCCACATTTTGTTTTGCGGAGCCCGTGATTAACACTCATACCAACCTTTGGAAAAGTATCCCGATAACGGTAGATTCAGAACATCATACCTACAGTGCTTCTGAGGGTTATTTAATGCCTGAAGGTGATTATTATTATACCTTTTCAGGATATCGTTGCCTTAAAGATAAACTGGAAAATGCGGGTATTGAGCCTATAGAATACAAGGACAATAAGACACAGGTGTCTATTTATTGTTATCCAGATAAATAAAATCGCATTTAATTTTTTAAAAGATAGGTGCAATCTGTTCTAACATATTGTATCTATCTTTCTTCTTCGAGTTTGTTACGTAAAGATTCGAACTCTCTCTGAGCATCACTATAAATATTTACCCGTTCGGGTGCTCAACTCGAATCGCCATAGCCTCAAACAGACTATCAGTTTAAAGGTCAACAGTGAAACACATTGCATTTAATTGGAACTAAACTAAACTTAAGAGGTTGACGAACATGGAGGTGGTCATGAAATATTTTATTGCCTGGTTATTGGGAGTTCCGATAACTATCCTCGTTATTGTATGGTTGTTTTCCCATATTTTCTAAATATAAGAGCAAGCAAGTTCGCGTGTGTATGGAATTTAATGCCTCATGTAAATAAAGGCAGGGCATTTAATACTAAGGAGAGTAACATGTTGAGCACGGTGCTAATTGTTTTATTAATTTTACTGCTCATTGGCGGGCTCCCCAGATGGAACTACAGTAAAAGCTGGGGATATGGACCAAGCGGATTAATTGGAACACTCCTGGTTATTTTGCTTGTTTTAGCATTATTAGGGCGTATTTAAAGTAAATACAATTATAAAAATGTAATTATATACTGAGCTTTGTATATTATTGCTTCTTTTTCTTTTTGGGAGACTAAAATCATGGATAATGTGACTAATAAATTAAAAGATACAGCCGAAGATGTAATCGACAAGGCAAAAGATAAGACTGAAAACATTCGTGATTCATTGAAAAATAAAACATCTGAGGTACAAGAAACTTTAGAATGTAATTATGAAGAACTGCTTAATAAAGTCAAAGAGAAACCGCTGCAATCTGTTCTTATTGCCGCTGGAATTGGCTACCTTATTTCAAAATTTATAAAATAGCGTAGTGTCGTCAAATTTATATAAATAAGGATGTCTTTACAAAGAGATAAAATAGGAAGAGTTGATAATCCTTTCTAGCATTGAAGACATCCTCTTTTGTCTATAAAAGGATGTCTTTGATATTGATTAAAATTAAAACGGCAACGTGCAATCTGTTTTTATCAATTAAATCGAGATTCTTTGGAAGTCATCTAT
>NZ_CALMPD010000271.1 GCF_937871865.1 uncultured Legionella sp. | reverse complement strand
TACGACCTTCGGGTTATGAGCCCGACGAGCTACCATGCTGCTCCACCCCGCGTCAACTGTGGAAAGTATACTGGCACTTGCCCTTCTTAGCAAGCATTTTTGTTAAAGAATTCAAATTAATTAACAAACGCATTAATACAAGCCGCAATCAGAGCACTTGGAAAAATACCCAGATACAGCAATGATAAGCAATTTATGGAATAAATAACATTATTTGTCTTGCTAATAATAATTTTATCAGTATGTACAGGCTGATCAAAATACATAATCTTAACAATGCGTAAATAATAGTACGCTCCAATTACAGTAAACAATAAACCTAATATTGCAACCCAGGTCAAGTGCACATCTACCAAAGCTTTTAATACCAACATCTTAGTAAAGAACCCAACAGTGGGTGGCACTCCAGCCATAGAGAACATCACAATCAACATCATGAACGCTAACCATGGATTTCTCTTATTTAACCCTTTTAGATCCTCAATACTATCAACTTCCATTCCCTGTCTAGACATCAATACAATGAGCCCAAAAGCAGCAGCAGACATTAAAGAATAAACCAGGATATAATACAATGCTGCAGAATATCCTGCGGCATTCGCTGCCAAAACACCAAACAAAGCATAACCAATATGTGAAATAGCAGAATATGCAAACAGCCGTTTTATGCTGGTTTGAATTACGGCAAATAAATTACCCAAACCTGCAGATAAGAGAGCCATCACCAGGATTATCTGCTGCCATTGTACCGTCACATCAATTAAACCAATGGTTAACAAGCGGAATCCCATACCTAACGCCGCTATTTTCGGAGCTGTACTGATAAATAAAGTCACGCTGGTTGGTGCCCCCTGATACACATCCGGAGCCCACATGTGAAAAGGAACTGCAGCTAATTTGAAGCCAACACCAGCGAGAATGAAGACAAGAGCAAATGCCATCATAGTATTTTGTTGTTGCCAGTTTGCTGCTACAGCATTTGCCACGTCTAACAAATCCAACTTACCTGTCGCTCCATAAACCAGCGATATACCATAAAGAAGCATACCGGATGCAATAGCACCCATAACAAAATATTTCATAGCAGCTTCTGAAGAGTCACTATCAGTGCGTCTGATAGCCGTCATCGCATATAAAGGCAATGACATTAATTCTAGTCCTAGATATATAGTGATTAACGAGTGAGCAGATACGAGTATCATCATGCCTACAGTAGAAAATAGGCCTAAAATGTAATAGTCCCCGGCTGGTATTTTTCTTTCATCAATATAGCTACGAGAGTAAATGAAACTAAGTAATACAGAAATATAGATAAAGAATTTCATCAGGTGCCCCATATCGTCACTGATGAATAAGTTATTAAGAATTAATATTTTAAATCCACCAATATACAAGTAACTGACAACAGTGGCCAAAACCAAACCTGTAATTGTGGTATAAAACGCAACATCTTTAAAACGATGGCGAAGAAATAAATCAGCAAGCAATGCAAGGCATGCAGTGATTAAGATAATCATCTCAGGGAGTGCTACATGTATATTTTCAAGTAATGCTATCATATTGTTTAACCTTGCAATGTTACAATTTAGATTTATCAGCTAATGCCAATGTATGACTAACGGTTTGATGTACGTATTCCAACATGGGCTTTGGATAAACACCCATAGCAATCACCATCAACGCAAGCAACACATACGAGCTTAATTCAAAACCGGATATGTCTTTTAAAGCAGCAACTTTATCATTAGCTACTGGTCCAAAAATTACGCGCTTATACATCCATAAGGTGTATACAGCACCAATAATTAGTGTAGAGGCAGCCCAGAATGCGACCCAAAAACCAGCTTTAATACTTCCTAATATCACCATGAACTCACCAACAAATCCTGAGGTGCCAGGTAATCCAGCATTTGCCATAGCAAACAACATAAAAAATGAAGCGAACATTGGCATGCTATTGACTATTCCACCAAAATCGGCCAGCTTTCTTGTGTGCATACGATCATAGATGAAACCAACCCCTGCAAACATTGCACTTGAAACAAAGGCATGCGAAATCATCACAACTATCGCTCCTTCCAAGACCAATCCTGCACTGCTTAAACCTGCAGTATTGCTAATTGCAAATATTGCAAAGCAGCCAAGAGTTACAAATCCCATATGAGATATTGAAGAATAGGCAATCAAGCGCTTCATATCTTTTTGAATTATCGCTATCAAGCCAATGTAAACAACCGCAATCAGTGACAATGCAACCATGAGCATTGCATATTTGCTGCATGCATCAGGTACTATCGGTAATGAGAAACGGATAAAACCATATGCACCAAGTTTTAAAAGTATGGCAGCTAAAATGACGGATCCACCAGCAGGTGCTTCTGTATGCGCATCGGGTAACCAGGTATGAACAGGAAACATTGGTATTTTAATCGCAAAACCAAGAAAGAACGCAATGAAAATCAATGTTTGCGCAGTCATTGTTAACTTGATTGCATAAAAAGTTTCAATCTTGAATGAACCGGCAATATACCCCATGTACAAAAAGCTTGCCAACATCAAAACTGAGCCGAGAAAGGTATATAAGAAAAACTTTATCGCTGCATAAACGCGATTTTCAGATCCCCAGATGCCAATAATAAGATACATTGGTATTAAAGTGGCTTCCCAGAAGATATAAAATAGAATCGCATCCATCGCAGAGAAGACCCCTACCAGCAGCCCCTGCATTATCAGAAATGCAGACAGGTACTGTGCAACTCGGTTAGTTATACTGTCCCAAGTTGCGAGGATCACGATTAAATTTGTAAAGATGCTCAATACGATGAGGAGAAGAGACAAGCCATCGATGCCAACACTGTAGTTTATTCCAAGAGCAGGCATCCATGGTATTTCTTCAATATATTGCATACTGAAGGTATTTAAATCAAAACCGCTCACTAAAGGGATACAGAACACCAAGCACAGGATCACCGTAAATAGTGATAAATAGCGTGGAACATTAGGATTTCTGTCATCCCCCGAAAAGAGGACAAAAACTCCGCCTAAAATAGGCAACCAAATTAATAAATTGAGCAAATGATGCATACCTTCACCTTATCTTCGCTACCATCAAGCTAAAAACTTATTCCTGGTCTATTTTAATGCGATACTGTAACAATATCGCATTATCTTCGACTATTAAGGGTAAACCGATAATTTGATTTACTCTAAAAAAACCTAGTTTCTAAAACCAATGAGAGCGCACCTTATCTTCAGCCAAGAATCAACCAGCACAGAAAACCTAATAATCCAAATACCATCACTGTTGCATAATGATATAGGTAACCACTTTGTATCGCACGTCCCTTAGTTGAGAACCAACGAACAAGCCGACCACTACCATTTACAAACAAACCATCAATCAATCGTTGATCGCCAACTTTGTAAAACACACGTCCCAGTCCTTTAAATCCTTTAACAAAAAAGAAATCATTAAATCGATCAAATCCATATTTGTTAAGTAGTATTGAATAAAGCACTGATAAATGACGTGCAAAATACCCAGGGATAGACGGGACCGCTATATAACATAGCCAAGCTATGGCCGCACCGGCTATCGTTATCCAAAGTGTTAATGAATGCAGCGAATGTAGTGCACTTGCAAAGGGAGAAGTCACTTCATGCGCTAATTCTGCCAAAACATTATGCTCAGGCAAAGTGAAGATGGATGAACTTAATAAAGCGGGGTTATCAAATAACATTGGCATATAGAGTATGTAACCTAAAATAATAGAAGGTACTGCCAATAATACTAACGGTAGCCAAACCACCCAAGGGGATTCATGAACGTGACTCAAGGTATGTTCATCCATACGTGGTTTGCCATGGAAGGTCATAAACAAAGAACGGAAAGAGTACAGTGCGGTTACCATTGCTCCTGCAGTAACACAAAAATAGGCATAACTGCTACCGGGAATTTTTGATAACTCTGCTGCTTCAATAATTGTATCTTTTGAATAAAAACCAGAGAACGGAGGAAAGGCACAAAGAGCCAAAGTACCGATAACAAACGTAACATAAGTAATAGGCATTTTATTCCATAGGCCACCCATTTTTCTCATATCCTGTTCATGGTGCATACCAATTATTACCGAACCAGCTCCCAGGAATAATAATGCTTTAAAACATGCATGGGTCAGTAAATGAAACATCCCTGCGCTGTATGCAGAAACACCCATTGCAACCATCATATAACCCAATTGAGATAATGTTGAATAAGCAACGACGCGCTTTATATCATTCATTACTAAAGCCAAAATACCGGTAAACAATGCGCCAGTCGCACCAATCACCAAGATCACACTCAAGGCTGTGGTCGATAACTCCATTAATGGAGAAACACGCGCAACCATAAATACGCCGGCGGTAACCATTGTTGCCGCATGGATTAATGCCGATATAGGAGTGGGGCCTTCCATAGACTCAGGCAGCCAAACATGCAAAGGAACTTGGGCTGATTTACCCATTGCTCCCACATACAATAATAAACAAATGACAGTAATTAATGACCAGTTGTAACCACTAAACAATTGAATGTTCTGGCTTGCAAGATAACTAGAACTTTTAAATACAGTTTCATAATCAAGGCTTCCGGTATAGGCGAAAATTAACCCAATTCCCAAAACAAAACCAAAATCACCAACACGATTCACGAGAAATGCTTTAAGACTTCCTTCCAATGCTGATTCCTTTTGATACCAAAAGCCAATCAACAGGTAAGATACCAGTCCCACACCTTCCCAACCGAAGAAAAGTTGTAAAAAGTTGTTGGAAGAAACCAACATTAACATCATAAAGGTAAACAATGAAATGTAGCTAAAGAACCGTTGGTAACCATCGTCATCAGCCATATAGCCAATACTATAGATATGTACCAGTAAAGAGACAAAGTTCACTATAACAAGCATGACCACACTTAATGGATCAATCAAAAAGCCGATGTTGAACTCATAAGGAATAAGTAACCCACCGCTAGCCCAGTTATAGAGTACAGCATTCACGGTAGGAATGAATCCTGATAACACACCCCACGCTATATATATAGATAAAACCAAGGAGATAGATACACCCAGTATTGTTACAGTCTGGGCTCCTATTCGACCAATTTGATTGCGAAAAAAACCGGCAATAGCTGAGCCAACTAAAGGGGCTAAAACAATTATCAGACAAAGTTGTTGTATACTCACGATGTTAACCTTTTAAATGATTCATCTTATCTACATCTATATTGCCACGATTTCTATACAGCAACATAACTATGGCCAAACCTATCGCTGCTTCTGCTGCAGCAACAGTTAATATAAAAAACACGAAAACCTGGCCACCTAAATCACCATAATAATGAGAAAAAGCGATGAAATTAGTGTTTACAGCCAATAGCATGAGCTCAACGCAAACAAGTAGTAATATGATATTTTTACGATTCAGCATGATGCCAACAAGGCTCAAACCAAATAAAATCGCACCAAATATCAGATAATCAATAACCGGTATCATAATGAAGTCCCCAATTTTATTTCTCTGATTTCATACTGATTAATTCAACTCGGTCATCTCGCCGAGTCATAATCTGTTGTGTAACATTTTGTCGTTTTGATCGAGCTGATCTATGTACAAGAGTAATTGCAGATATAATTGACACTAACAAAATAACTGCTGCCAGCTCAAATGCCAGAACATAGTCAGTATATAAAACCAATCCCAGTGCTTCAGTATTTGATATTTCGCTTTGCACCGGAAGTGCGTTCGAAGCTGTATCAATTAGCTGTGATCCTGAAAGTACGCTTCCTTGTTGATTTTGAGCATTAGATTTAAAAGTATCTTCAGGTATTGCAACTAACAACAAACCAGTCAATAAAGCAACAATAATCAAGCCAAATGGCAAATAGCGGATAAAATGGCTTTTCATACTCTCAATATCAATATTGAGCATCATTACCACAAACAAAAACAGCGTCATCACTGCGCCAACATATACAAGCACAAGAATCAATGCTAGAAACTCAGCCTCCATCAGCATCCATAAAACTGAGCTGGCAAGAAACGTAAGTACTAAAAACAAGACGCATCGTACAGGATTATTTTGACTAATCACCATCACTGCAGAAACTACTGCAATTGCTGCAAAAATATAAAAGATTACCTGTAGTAATAATTCATTCATAGCTCACCCCTTAACGGTACTTTTCATCAGCAGTACGATCTGCTGCAAGTTGTGGCTCCATTAAGTCGCCCAGCGCCAATAACTTATCTTTAGTCATAATATTTTGGCCACGCTCACTGATGTGATAATGATGTACAGGGGTCACCACAATTGAATCAACAGGGCACGACTCTTCACATAAACCACAATTAATACATTTAAACATATCGATGTCATATCGAGTGGTACGTCTCGAACCATCATCTCGTTGTTCGGACTCAATAGTGATTGCTAATGCGGGGCAGACCGCTTCACACAACTTACATGCAATACAGCGCTCTTCCCCATTAGGATAGCGCCTTAATGCAAGTAAACCTCTAAAGCGCGGTGAAATCGGTGTTGCCTCTTCAGGAAACTGTACTGTAATTTTCTTTTTGAAAAAATATTTACCTGTTAACTTTAAACCTGATAAAAGTTCCAACAGAAGAAAACTGCGTACATAATGTCTTATATATTGATATGCTTTTTTCATCGGATTCTCTATTAACCATTAAAACCAGGGTTTAAGGTGAGTAATAACCATCAAGGCGGTTACTATTACCCAAACGATGGTGACAGGGATGAGTACTTTCCAGCCTAAACGCATTAGTTGATCGTATCTATAGCGAGGAAACGTTGCCCTAATCCACAAATACACAAAAAGAAAGAAACTTATTTTAAGAAGCAACCAGACAAAGCCAGGTACCACGTAAAATACATCATCCAAAAATGATATTCCTTCAAAGGGAGACATCCAGCCACCCATGAACAACAACGCCATCACAGTAGAAATTAAAATCATGCTGGCATATTCAGAGAGGAAAAAGAGAGCGAACCCTATTCCAGAATACTCAACATGGAAACCTGCAACAATTTCAGACTCACCTTCCGCCAAGTCGAACGGAGCTCTATTGGTTTCTGCAATTCCGGCGATCCAAAAAACTATAAATAGTGGAAACAAGGGAACAAACCACCAATGCAAAATACCACCTTTTTGCGACAGAACAATATCAGTAACGTTCATGCTGCCGGCAGCGAGTAAGACGCCAACAAATGCAAATCCCATTGCAATTTCATAGGAAACAGTTTGAGCGGTGCTTCGTAATGCGCCAAACATCGCATACTTGGAATTAGAACCCCAACCAGCGATAAGTACCCCATAAACACCCAATGAACTTATTGCAAATAGATAAAGCACCCCTGCATTGATGTTTGCAAGTACGACTCCCTCCTGAAAAGGGATTACAGCCCACCCGGCTAACGAGGGAGCTAATGCAAACAGAGGTGCAACGATAAATAGGTATTTATTAGACTTGGTAGGAATAATAATTTCTTTAGTTATTAGCTTGATTAAGTCTGCAATGGGTTGTAATAAACCCAAAATACCCACTCTATTGGGGCCAATACGCACCTGAATATATCCAATAACCTTACGCTCAGCATAAATCAGATAAGCGACGCACAGTAGTAGTGGTACTACTATGATCAGTATTTTAAGGACGACCCAAATTAATATGCTAATATTTTGAAGCATTTTATTACCTATCTAGCGCTTAATAGTTATTGCAGCAAATGAATGACCCAGATCAACAGTCTCAGGCATCGCGTTTGCCACCCATACAACATCAACCGCAATGCGCTCATCACGTTTAAGCGGCAATGTTATCTCAATATCTCCTTGAGATACAGTAGCAATATCGTCTAATTTCAATCTATCTGCTGTTATAGGGTTAATCCTTATACAGGCTGATTCAGAAGCAGCACATAGTTGAAGCTCTTTAGAGTTTCTGACAATAGCATCGTTTCGATAAAGCGGCCATTCACCCACTCTAACTAAAGACTGATTAATCACAGGAAGTGATTCTGGATAGTATGGAGTATATTCATGCTCCATAGTCAGCGCAGCACAATCTTTGATTTCAAGTAAAATATCTTCTGTTGAAGTATATTCAAAATCTTTAAATTGCAACAAGTTACCTAAAACCCTTAAGATTTTCCAGGCAGGCCGTGCTTCATCATAAGGAAGCATCGCGCCTTTTACTGTTTGCCATGTATTGTCTACATTGATGTAAGTCCCAGAGGTCTCCGCATAGGGAGCGATAGGTAAAATTACATCCGCATAATCGAGCATAGAATCTTGTTGATAAGCAGTTAACATCACAACAAACTCTGCAGCTAACATTGACTGTCTTGCTCCATAAGGATTTGCAAAATCATATCCTGGCTCAACGCCCATTAACAGGTAACCCTTCAATTTAGCATTAAGGGATTCCTGAACATCCATTCCTGCTGTAGCTACGTTTTTTCCGGCTACGGTTCTATGCGGTAACATCCCTGCCATACATGCACCAGCTGAATTGGCGCCATTAGTAAGTCTTAATACCTTTGCTCCGCTGAGTTGTTCAATTACCGCAATTAAAGTACGAATGATTGATGCATCAGGGTGGTTTTCACAAACAGCTCCGGTAATGATACAGGAATTCTCTTCTTTTAGAGTTTGCGCCATTTGAATGATCACATGATCCGGCTCAACTCCTATTAATAGTTTTTGTACCTCATCTGGTAATGCTTTAACATCTTTAGCAAGGGCGCCAGCCAGTCTGGCCAGTTGCATCGGCATTTCCAAAGGAGAAATAATGCTGCTTCCTGCCAGTTCAAAACGGTACTCGTAATTTACAGGATTGATGGCGTATATTTTTGCACCATTTCGAAATGCTTTCCGCACCCGAATTCCTGCAAGAGGAACTTCTCTGTCAATATTACAACCAATCAGAACGATCGAGTTTTGATGCTCTACATCAGCATATAGTAAAGAACTTTGTGGAGTAGTAGGCTGATTTAATTGATCGTTGAAATCTGTTTGTTGCAAGCGATGATCAATATTTTGAACGCCAAGCTCTCTCATTAATTTTTGCAGTAAATACATTTCCTCCAAAGTAGAAGAGCTGGATGCAAAAGCAGCCATTTGTTCTGGACCATTATTTTTAATCACTTTGCTGATACCGTCAGCGGCAAATTTCAGTGCGGTTTCCCAGTCAACAGTTTCCCACTGACCGTTACGTTTGATCCGTGGTTTGTCAGCTCTCTTTTCGCTTTTTAATCCCAAATAACTGAATCGGTCCCTGTCAGATAACCAGGTTTCGTTTATGGACTCATTTTCTTTTGGAACAACACGCATTAAGGAGCCATTCCTGGTGTGTAAATAGATATTTGCACCTAAGCAATCATGCGGTGCAACACCATCATGCTGAGTCATTTCCCATGCTCTGGCAGTAAAACGGTAAGGCTTCGAGGTTAATGCCCCTACCGGACACAAATCGATAATATTACCAGAAACTTCTGAAGTCATGCTGTGCTTTACATAAGTACCAATCTGCATATTTTCACCGCGACCAGTAGCACCCAGCTCTCTGACTCCAGCAACTTCATCACCGAAACGTACACAACGAGTACAGTGAATACAGCGAGTCATTTCTGTAGAAATCAGAGTACCTAAATCATCATCTTCAACCGAGCGTTTACTTTCAGTGTAATCGGATTGATCATGGCCAAAGCCCATAGATACATCTTGCAATTCACACTCACCGCCTTGATCGCAGATCGGACAATCAAGTGGATGATTAATTAACAAAAACTCCATCACCACTTTTTGTGAGTGAAGCGCTTGTTCTGATTTGGTAAAAACTTTCATGCCATTAGTTATCGGAGTAGCACAAGCTGGTACGGGCTTTCTGCCGTTCTCAACTTCTACCAGGCACATACGGCAATTAGCCGCTACTGATAATTTTTTATGGTAACAAAAACGCGGTATATGGATACCTGCATCATCTGCCACTTCAATGATCATTTTACCGTTTTCTACTTCAAATGTTTTACCGTCGATTTCAATAGTAGCCATGGTCTAACCTTCTCAATTATGCTGCAACGATCGAGCGTTTATGCTTAATGAAATAATCAAATTCATTATAGAAATGCTTAACAAAACTCTGCACTGGCCAAGCAGCTGCTTCACCTAATGCACAAATTGTTCGTCCTTCAATGTTATCTGCAACATTGACTAATCTCTCCACATCTCCCGGTTCGCCATGACCGTGTTTTATTCGATGTAAAAGCCGTACTAACCATCCAGTGCCCTCGCGACAAGGTGTACACTGTCCGCAAGACTCGTCCATATAAAATTCAGAAATACGATATAGAGCATCAACCATACATGTGGTCTCATCCATAATAATCACCGCACCTGAACCCAGTCCAGAGCCTGCTTTTTGGATGCTATCATAATCCATATCGAGGCCAAGCATCACATCACCAGGTAAGACTGGCATTGATGTGCCTCCTGGAATAACAGCTTTAATTTTACGGTCATGCAAAACACCGCCGGCTAATTCTAAAAGTGTCTTAAAAGGTGTCCCTAAAGGAATTTCATAATTGCCGGGTTTATTGATATGTCCACTAACGCTAAAGCACTTGGAACCGCCATTATTCGGCTTGCCAAGCTTTAAAAACCATTCGCCACCTTTTTCCAGAATAACCGGAACTGAAGCAAAAGTTTCCGTATTATTGATGGTTGTAGGCTTACCATATAATCCATAGTTAGCAGGAAAAGGAGGCTTAAAACGTGGTTGACCTTTCTTTCCTTCCAGGGAATTAAGAAGAGCAGTTTCTTCTCCACAAATATAAGCACCTGCACCTAAATGATTATACAGATCAAAGTCTATTCCTGAACCCAGGATATTTTTACCAAGCAGCCCAGCTTTATAAGCCTCTTTTATTGCCGCTTCAGTTCGTTCGTAAGGCAGCCAAAACTCACCTCGGATGTAGTTATATCCAACAGTAGCACCCATTACATAGCCAGCAATCGCCATACCTTCGATAAGCTGATGAGGATTTAAGCTTAAAATCTCTCGGTCTTTACATGTTCCTGGTTCACCTTCGTCAGAATTACATACAACATATTTCTGTACTGGTGAATTACGGTTCATAAAACTCCACTTCAAACCTGTGGGGAAACCTGCTCCGCCACGTCCACGTAATGCAGATGTTTTTAATTCATCGATAATTAATTGTGGTGAAGTTTGTTCTTTTAATATTTTCCGCCATGCACTGTAACCACCAACACTTTCGTAAGCAGATAGAGTCCACGGCTCTGGTAAATGAATTGTCCGATAACAAACCTGATTTAATTCAACCATGTCAAGCACCTCTATCTTTTATTGGTATTGTTCCAACACAGCATCTATTGATTCTGCAGTCAGATTTTCATGATAATCTTTATCAACCTGCATCATTGGTGCATTAACACAAGCACCGAGACATTCTACAGAGCGTAATGTAAATCGACCATCATCTGTTGTTTCACCCAGTTTAATGCCCAATTTTTTCTGCAAATGGTCAACTACACCTGCGGAATCACGCAACAGACATGAAATATTAGTGCATACATTGACAAGATGTTTACCTACAGGTTGATGCTCATACATGGTATAAAAGCTTGCCACTTCGTATACGGCGATAGGTGCCATATCAAGATATTCTGCAACAGCATTCATTAGCTCTGGCGTTAAATGACCGTGCTGCTCTTGCACAATACGCAGGGTGCTCATTACTGCCGATTGTCGCTCTTCTGCAGGATATTTGGCAATCCAGTCATTAATTTCATGCATTTGTTTTTCAGGCATAAATTGATGTAATATTTTTTCTGAGTTATCAGACATTTCTAAACCTTTATCTTGTTTGTATTTACTACGCCATTTTATTGGCAAGTATTAGATTGAAATTAGCGATCTATCTCACCAAACACTATGTCCTGACTAGCCAATATAGCTACGCCATCCGCGAGCATATGTCCCCGTACCATTTCATCATAACTGGATAAATGAGCAAAACCTGGGGCGCGGATTTTCATCCGGTAAGGTTTATTTGCCCCATCAGAAACCATGTATATGCCGAACTCACCCTTAGGTGCTTCCACAGCAGAATACACTTCACCACGTGGCAGACAAAATCCTTCTGTAAATAGTTTGAAGTGATGAATTAAAGCCTCCATGTCATGTTTCATTTCAACGCGACGAGGCGGTGTAATCTTATGATCATCAATTTTGATAGGACCAGGGTGTTTTCTTAACCATTCAATACATTGTCTGATAATTCGGTTTGACTGTCTTAGTTCTTCAACACGAACCAGATAACGATCATAGCAATCACCTGTTTTTCCAACAGGGACATCAAAATCAACTTTATCATATGCTGCGTAACTTTGTTTTTTCCGCAAGTCCCAAGCAACACCCGAACCTCTAAGCATAGGACCTGTGAATCCCCATTGCAAAGCATCTTCTGGCGATACTATTCCTATATCAACGGTACGTTGCTTCCAGATTCGATTATCAGTTAACAGTGTTTCATATTCATCGACACATTTTGGAAAACGTTCAGTGAATGCCCATAGGAAATCGAGTAAACTTCCTTGTCTGTTCTGATTCATTTTTTCTACTTCACGATCGCTATGCCATCTTGAAGCCTTATACTGAGGCATTGAATCAGGCAGATCTCGTGCTACACCACCAGGCCGATAATAAGTGGCATGCATACGTGCACCAGAAACTGCTTCATAACAATCAAACAAATCTTCTCGTTCTCTGAAACAATAGAGAAAAACCGTCATTGCTCCCAGATCGATAGCTATCGCACCGAGCCATAAAAGATGATTCAGTAATCGGGTGACTTCATCAAACATCGTTCTGATATATTGTGCCCGTATTGGAACATCTATATCTAATAATTTCTCTATAGATCGTACATAAGCATGTTCGTTACACATCATAGATACATAATCCAGTCGATCCATGTATCCTATGTTCTGAATATACGGTTTGGTTTCGACTAGTTTTTCAGTTGCTCTGTGCAATAAGCCAATATGTGGATCTGCACGAACAATGGTTTCTCCTTCCAATTCAAGAACCAAACGTAAAACACCATGTGCAGCAGGATGCTGGGGGCCAAAGTTTAAAGTATAATTCTTTAATTCAATCATTTGTCGCCACCTTCACTACCAATGTAACGATTGTCGTTACGAATTACTTTCGGCACTCCAATTCTGGGAACTATGTCAACGGGGACATAAATAACCTTTTGAAGCTTTGCATCATAGCGCATTTCTACCTGACCACTTAAAGGAAAATCCTTACGGAAAGGATGACCAATGAATCCATAATCAGTGAGTATTCTTCTTAAATCAGGGTGACCCTCGAATAAAATACCGTATAAATCATAGGCCTCTCTCTCGAACCAATTCGCGCCTTTCCATAATTGATGAATAGATGGGACGATTAGATGCGACTCTTCTATGAACAGCTTCACTCGTAACCGGTGATTCTTTTTAGTAGATAATAGATGGTAAACTACAGCAAATCTGGGCTTGTCCAAAGCATAGGCTTTAGCTTCCTGTTGTTCTACACCACGTGAAAAGCCATTTTCAGTCGCGGACTCAGTTTCCCAATCATATTCACCATATTGCAAATAATCTACCCCGCAAAGATCAATCAATTGATCGAAAGAGAATTCCTCTCTATCTCTCAATTCAAGCATTACGGGAATTAAATTTTGCGCATTACATTCTATGCTCACTTCATTATACTCAGTGTTCATAGCACATATATGCATAGCTAATTCAGCATTAAGCTGTTCAACCAAGAAATCGTTTTTAGTCATCTAATCAGCACCTTTGATGATCTTAGGCTTCTATTATATTTTTTCGCCTGATTTTGTTCTGCAATTGAATGATACCGTAAAGAAGCGCTTCAGCAGTTGGAGGACAGCCAGGCACATAAACATCTACTGGTACGATACGATCACATCCGCGCACTACAGAATAAGAGTAGTGGTAATATCCACCACCATTAGCACAAGACCCCATTGAAACAACCCAACGTGGTTCGGACATTTGATCATATACTTTTCGCAATGCTGGAGCCATTTTATTGCATAGGGTTCCAGCAACTATCATCACATCAGACTGACGTGGACTTGGACGAAAGATGATTCCAAATCGATCAAGATCGTAACGCGCAGCACCAACATGCATCATTTCAACTGCGCAGCACGCTAAGCCAAAAGTCATAGGCCACATAGAACCACTGCGAGCCCATCCAACAAGTTTTTCGACCGAAGTCATTTCAAAGCCATTTTTTTGCAATTCTGCAACAGCCATAGCTAGCCTCTAAGCAATTAAATATTAATAATAAAAAACCAAATGATTTTTTAAACGCTCAACGAGATAGAGTTACTCCCACTCTAAAGCACCCCGTTTCCATTCATAAATAAATCCGATAACTAATAAACCAAGAAAGATCATCATCCCCAAAAATCCAAACCAGCCTATCTTGCGAAGAGCTAAAGCCCAAGGGAAAAAGAACGCAGTTTCCAAATCGAAGATGATAAATAAAATTGCGACTAAATAGAAACGCACATCAAACGGTATATGGGAACTTTCAAACGCGCCAAAGCCACACTCATAGGGAGCATTTTTAGCTTCGTCCGGGCTGCTTTTTGAAAACAATGAGCCAGCACCTATCATTGCAAGGCCTAGTAAAAGACCGACAATAATAAATATGAGAACGGGTAAATATTGAGATAGCATCAGTTCACCTTGCTCGGATTATAAATGGTGCCGAAGGCCGGACTCGAACCGGCACGGCTTACGCCACCGCCCCCTCAAGACGGCGTGTCTACCAATTCCACCACTTCGGCATGTCTTTTAATAAACGAATCAGAATTTAATCTTGCCATATTAGCGCTCTGTCTGTAAGTACACTGCTGGTAAATAATTACTTGCAATACTCACATAGAGTCGTTTAACGGATAGGATAAGATCCTGCTACGTTCTATTTGTTATTTTTTTACATCTTTACCATTATCAACCGGGACTGGAATTGAACTCACAGGCACACTGGTTTGTTGAGGGATAGCTTGCTGTTCTGCTTTTTGGAACTGAGAAGAAACCAAATAAGACAACGTTAAGCTGGTGACAAAAAATGTCATTGCCAAACCACCGGTTAATTTAAATAAAAAGCCTCCAGTTCCCTGACTACCAAATACAGTATTTGAAGCTCCGGAACCAAAAGCAGCGCCCATATCTGCGCCTTTACCATGTTGGATAAGCACCAAGCCAATTAAAGCTACAGCGACTATTACATGAATCATTAATATCAATTGATACATTTCACAATTTCCACAAACTGTTTAGCGTTCAATGATGCCCCTCCGACCAAGCCACCATCAATATCCGGCATGGCAAATAATGCCCTCGCATTATTTTCGTTTACACTGCCTCCATAGAGAAGTGTTAAACGCTCAGCATCACTATTATTTATATCTGCAACCAGACCTCTAATGAACTGGTGTACTTCTTGCGCCTGTTCTGGTGTTGCTGTTTTACCAGTACCTATTGCCCAAACAGGCTCATAAGCCACAACACAATCCGCAAAACTTTTTTTGCTGTTTTTACTTACTGCAAGCAACTGCTTGGCAATTACTTGCTCTGTTTGGCCATTTTCACGCTCAATAAGCGTTTCACCGACGCAAAGAACAGGTATCATACCATGTTCTTTTACGTGGTGGAATTTTTGCGCCACAAAATTTTCATCTTCATTAAAATATTGTCGTCGTTCTGAATGGCCAACCAAAATATACTGGCAACCAAAGTCTTTTAACATAGGCGCGGACAATTCTCCAGTATAAGCTCCATATTCTTTAGGAAAGACATTCTGGGCACCTATACTGATTTTTGAATCAGAAAGACATTCATTTACTAAAGGGAGATAGATAGACGGAGGCATCACAACAACCTGAGCCGAAGTATCATTATTAATCAGACTCTTTAGCTGGTTAGTCAATTGAATGACCTGATCAAGCTGACCATTCATTTTCCAATTACCTGCAACCATTTTCTGTCTCATAGCCCCTCCCTATTACAGGATTGGACTATACCCAAACTTGGCCCAGATGTGTAGCTCTATTGTGTGTTTTTTTTCAGGTTTATTTACTTAATTTTTTAACATAATTTATCAGATTGCTACTTGCTTAGTCTGATTATTTAGATAAAATTCTATTGACTATCCAAGGAGGGTATACCAATGAATGAGATCATACTGAAGTTATTGAACGAATTTTATGCCTTAAAGCTCCCGATAAACCCGCCGATTATAAAAAAAATTTTTGAAACACTCCCATTGGATGATGAATTTCATACTCCTGAATATAATGAACATTATGAATTATTAAACAGATTAAGACAGTTATCCCAGGATTTTCTCGCCTCTGATTCAAAATTGGAAATGCTCCATAACAGGCAACGTAATTTTAACAATTTATCCCGCCAACAAGCAGATCTAACCCTAAAGGCCAAAGAACTCCAAATAAAAGCTGATGACTTAAATCAAAAATTGTTAGTCACATACAAAACCTTGGAAACCAAAATAAATGATTCTCTATTAGCGCGTGATCCACTCGCTATTTTATTACAACACTCTGAATATCATGCAATGAAAGCAAGGGTCGCTCAATACATAGAAGAACTTAATGTTGTCTGCAAAGACATCGATAGTCGTAAAGCAAAAGCGAAGTTAGCTTTATTAACCAATCTATTTAACCGTTTAATTAGCGAATTAACTGCCTTGGAAGTAAACTGTTCGATTGAAACTGCTACAGAACAAATGCAAGACATCAAAGAACAAATTGATTCAGAAGTAAAAGTTTTACAATTGCATTACGATAAGGCTCTCATCTTGCAAAACCTTTTTGCACAGCAATTATCTGTCGAAGATCTTGCACTCAAAAATGCCGAACTTGATGCTCGCGGCAAACAACTGGTTACAGAGCAAGAAACAATTACATCAAGAATTAATGCCTTTTTGCTTGATGAGCACATAAAAGAACGATTGCTCAAAGAATTTAATGAAAGCAATGATAAAGACGTTCTTATGGAACAGTATCGAGGAACAATTGATAGTGCCTGGGACTATGTGAATCCGTTTGCATGGGCTTCCTGGAGTATTAATCTATTAACGCTTAACCTGGATAGAGAAAAACACGAACAGGAACAAACTATAGTTAAATTGTCTGTGCAATATTTAGAATTATTGAAGAGCCAATTTATTAATCAAACACAACAAAATGATATCATAGCCAACAAATTGCTGCTTGAGAACGCAAAGCCCAAATCAGAATTTATAAGTGAGAATCCTGAATCTGACGAAATGATCACACATGCAGATATGTTAATTGCCAATACGATTACATTATTTAATAATCTGCATTCATTTACCTCAATAATCGAGTTACAGGAAGACTCTTCCGAAACTGATTTTTATTTAACCCTTCTGCTAAATTTGCCCCTCATTGCTGATAAGCTAGAGAAAAGAGTCCTAGCATCATCAAAATTAGAAACGTTGCTGCCCCTCTATAGCGCTATAGAAAAGCTGCGTCTTGAGAATGGATTTCTTGCAGAACATGATGTGCTCCTAGCTCCCCCTAAAGAGGCTCAGCGTGAAATCAACGAACTGGAAAAGCAAGCACCACGACGCAACGATTTTCAGTCACAACTAGAATTATGTATTGATTATCAAAAAGATGCGCAGAAATTTGACCAATTAACAACGATCCTAAACGAATATATAGCTTCGCTAAAGCAAATTAGCATCGACTTACGGCAGCCTGCAAATAAAGTGCCGAGTAAGGGAGAAATTGCTTCACTAAAAAATCATCTAACAACAATAACAGAAACGATGGAATCGAAACTTAGCCAATTACATCAATTAGCCACTCAGGCTCTTCATCAGCCACCAGTAAATGAAGCCTCGGTAATCAAGATACCGTTGGATTTGAATGAAAAAAATAATGAATTAATAGAAGCGGGGCTTGCAAGCAACGTGTTCCCGACTTTATCGCAGAATATATCTCTTAATCCTATGGAGGAACAATTAGTATTGCAAGAAAAACAGCCTTTAGAGAAAGCAGATAATTCAGAAGAAGCTTTATCAGATGCAAGTCACTCAGAGACATCTGATTCTGAGCGCCATTTTCTATCTGAGACCAAAGAAGGTTCAGATGTCACTACCATGGAGCTGGATACAGCGATTTCATCCGCGTTACACATGCTGGAAGCCTCAGAAGAATACCATGATATTTATCTCTCTCAAGAATCATCAGAGGAAAGTGAGATATTAGCCAAAGCAACGATAAATTCACCTCCTCTCTCAAGTCCTGCATTAACGAAATCGCCCAAATCGACTGATTTAGTACCAACGCCAATACTCTTGCTTATGGACGAACCTCTAGTATTAAGAAAAGAGCACGTGCCAGCAATTTCAGCAGGTTTATCAATCAATACAACGACGGCTCTGAAATCACCCGGGATAGGTAGACCTGAATTATCTAACCCAAAGCCTAAACCAGTACAGCCAATAAGTTCGCCTTCTTCTGACACTTCAACTACCTATTCCCTGTCAGAGAGTTCAAATAGTCAGTCCGAAGACTCTGAATTAGATTACAATAATATACAAACGCCCATTCAGATAAATTCAGATAACGTTATAAAATGGCAGAGTGAGATAAAAGGCTACATTCTGAAACGCGAAGTGGATATTCAACTATGGTACAAAGCAGTTCATGCAGCACTCCAGCACCCACTGACTATAGAATCATCCTGCTATAAAGCAGCTCACCTTATTCGAGACATATTATTTGAATTGGAGCACCATAACCATAACGATGTAATACGAGCATACATGCGCTTATGCCCAGACCCGGCGCGAGATATTCATAAACTGCTCGCGCTCAAGCCATCATTACTGATAATAGAAACACTCGTTGATTCGGATATACTTTTAATCGATTGCCCTGAGCAATTAAAGAAATATTATCGTCATTATAATAAGCTAAAATCAGCCTACCCAGTAGAAGCAGAGTTATTTATACAAGCGATTCAATCACTTCATATAATTCAACTCTATATGGAGTTACCAGAACATGATATATCGACAGAGCAAGTACCTTCTTTAACAAACGATCCGCGTTATGAACCATTAAAACGCCATAGGGGATTTCTACAATTATGGGAACTACTTGAAGACTTATGTCGATTAGTTATCGGAAAAATTACTGGTCAGCATGAATATGAATACGTTAAAAGGCCCTGTTTTTTTAATACTAAATCAAATCAATTACTCCAGGAAGCAGATACTCTGATTGAAGATCTGCGCCCTGGTAATACTGTTTAAACGTGAGCTTTAGAATTATTAAGTTCCATATCAATTCTGCTGATGTCGTCACATAACGTTTGAGCTTGTTGCTTGACCAATGATGCATCAGCTCCCTCAACCATAATTCGCAATAATGGTTCAGTGCCAGATGGTCGTAGCAATACACGACCTTCTCCATTCAGGCTTGCCTCCAGATTACTAACCGCTTTAATTACTTTTGGATTAGCAGCTAAGGCTGCAGCATGATCGGTTCTTAAGTTAACTAAAGATTGCGGTAATAAGGTTATTCCCTGACACAACTGTTCCAGTGTTTTATCTTGCTTCATCATTATAGATAACACCTGAAGGGCTGCAACTATCCCATCACCTGTTGTTGTTTTATCCAGGCAGACTATATGCCCTGAAGTCTCGCCGCCAATCTTCCATTCATTTTCTCTTAATGCCTCTAGAACGTACCTATCACCAACCTTGGAACGTAGAAAAGGAATATTCAGAGCAGACATAGCCATTTCCAACCCGTAATTACTCATCAAAGTGCCAACAACGCCACCATGTAGTAAGCCTCGTTGAAAACGGTCTTTAGCGATAATATAGAGAATTTGATCTCCATCCACTAAATTGCCTTTAGCGTCCACCAATACCAGCCTGTCGCCATCACCATCCAGTGCTATACCAATATCAGCTCCGGAACTGATTACTTTCTTTTGTAATAATTCAGGGGCAGTCGAACCACATTCCTGGTTGATATTAAAGCCATCAGGTTTGTCTCCAATAGAAATAACCGAAGCACCTAACTCTGCGAAGACATTAGGGGCAATGTGGTATGTCGCTCCATTGGCACAATCTACCACAATTTTTAATCCTGACAATCGGGACATAGATGGGATAGTTGATTTACAAAACTCTATATAGCGCCCCGTAGCATCATTAATTCGTGTTGCTTTGCCTAATTTGACAGAAGAAACAGTTTGTAATTTTTTTTCTAACTCAGCTTCAATTAAAAGTTCTACACTATCAGGTAATTTTCCACCTTCTGCAGAGAAAAATTTAATACCATTATCTTCAAATAAGTTATGTGATGCGCTAATAACAATTCCTGCATTCGCTCTCAATGTCTGGGTCAGATACGCAATCCCAGGCGTCGGCATAGGCCCTAATAAGGCCACATCCACTCCGGCAGCAGATAATCCAGCTTCTAATGCTGACTCTAACATATAGCCAGAAACGCGAGTATCTTTGCCAATTACTACTTTTTTTCGATGACCATTAGCCAAGACTCGACCGACAGCCCAACCCAATTTTAATACAAACTCAGGATTAATACTTGATAAGCCTACGTGTCCTCGAATGCCATCAGTACCAAAATATTTACGTTGACTCATCCTTTCCTACCTTCTTAAATAATTCATCCAAATAACATGGGGCTGTTGCCCTCAATTCATAACTGAGTTACTAGTTGGCCTGACTTACAGCATCGACCATCAAGAGTGCCTGATTCGTCTCATCTACGTCATGCGTTCTGATAATGCCCACCCCTTTAAGGGCTGCATAAACCGCAAGTGCGATACTGCCAACCAATCTCTGTTCTGTTTCTTTTCCTAACACAGCTCCAATGGTACTTTTTCGAGAAAGCCCCAAAAGAACAGGCAAATTAAATTCGTTTAATTTGTCTAATTTATTCATTAAATGCAAATTATGCTCGACCAACTTCCCAAAACCAAAGCCTGGATCGATAATGATCCTGTCTTTTTTTATCCCTGCATTTTCACAAGCATTAATGCGCCCACGAAAAAACTGCATCAGCTCTACCATCACGCCCTCTGGATAAGTAGGTTGATTTTGCATGGTATTCGGCGTTCCTTGCATATGCATAAGGCAAACTGGTACACCCAGCTGAGCAGCAATAGATAGTGCGCCATCCCGTTGTAGCGCATAGACATCATTAATGATGTTAGCTCCAGCATAAACGGCCGCACTCATTACTTGAGGTTTGTACGTGTCAATGGAAATGCAGACATCCGAATTTTTTCGAATATGCTCAATTACAGGCACGATCCTTGATAATTCTATATCAAGTGGAACTTCAATTGCTCCTGGTTTTGTCGATTCGCCACCGATATCAATAATATCGGCTCCGTGAGCAATCAAATCAAATGCATGTTCACATGCTCTATCCATAGACAGATAACGCCCACCATCAAAAAAAGAGTCAGACGTTACATTCAGCACTCCCATAATTAATGGCTTTTGAAAAGAAGAAGATATATCTGGCTGGTTTTTTTGTTCAAGCCAGCCAATAAATTGTTCTGGACTCACCGATATCTCTCTGTTAACAGCGTCTATTTAGCAATTAATGCTCTTCAGCTGGGTTATCTATATGCTCACCATTAACAGGCTTTACAGGTGTATCATTTACCACTTCAGGCTTTTCTAAAGGTTTAGATGCACCCCAACCAGCTGGTGGCGAAGGTTCCTTTCCATTCATGATTTCTTTTATCTGATCGGCATCAATCGTCTCGTATTTTATCAAGCTCTCAGCCATCAAATGTAAATTATCCATATTCGCAAGCAATATTTCTTTCGCTCGCTGATAATTTCGGTCAATTATAGCTCTCACCTCATCATCAATCTGCTGAGCCGTACGATCAGACATTTCTTTATGTTTGTTCATGGAGCGACCTAAGAAAACCTCTTCCTCTTCTTCTCCAAACGTTAGTGGTCCCAAGGGTGATAAGCCCCATGTGGTAACCATTTTGCGTGCTATCTCTGTAGAGCGCATAATGTCATTAGATGCCCCGGTAGTAACACTTTCAAGGCCAAAAATCAGTTCCTCAGCAATCCGCCCCCCAAATAAACTGGACAGTTGGCTTTCCAGACGGCGTTTGCTATGGCTGTATCGATCTTGTTCGGGTAAAAACATGGTGACACCTAAGGCCCTGCCTCGAGGAATAATAGACACCTTGTACACAGGATCATGTTCAGGAACAGATAAGCCAACTATGGCGTGACCTGCCTCATGGTATGCAGTTAATTTTTTCTCATTATCATCCATCACCATAGAGCGTCTTTCGGTACCCATCATGATTTTATCTTTAGCTTTATCTAGTTCCAACATCCCGACTTTGCGCTTATTCGCTCGAGCAGAAAACAAAGCTGCTTCATTAACCAAATTCGCTAAATCAGCCCCGGAGAAACCTGGAGTTCCTCGGGCGATATCCATAATTTCAATATTGCTTTCCACTGGAACTTTTTGCAAATGAACTCTTAAAATTTGTTCACGACCTCTGATATCAGGTAATGGAACGACAACCTGGCGATCGAATCGTCCTGGGCGTAAAAGAGCAGGATCAAGAACATCAGGTCGGTTCGTTGCGGCAACAACAATAACGCCTTCGCTTCCTTCAAAACCATCCATTTCAACCAACAATTGGTTAAGGGTTTGCTCGCGTTCATCATGACCACCACCAAGGCCTGCACCTCTATGGCGACCAACAGCATCAATTTCGTCGATGAAAATAATGCAAGGAGCGTGTTTTTTCGCCTGTTCAAACATGTCACGTACACGAGAAGCACCAACACCAACAAACATTTCAACGAAATCTGAACCAGAAATAGTAAAGAAAGGTACTTTTGCTTCACCAGCAACAGCTCTGGCCAAAAGAGTTTTACCAGTACCAGGAGAACCGACTAACAAAACTCCCCGCGGAATTCGTCCACCGAGGTTTTGGAATTTGGTTGGATCGCGTAAAAAATCAACCAGTTCTTTCACTTCCTCTTTGGCTTCATCAACACCAGCTACGTCTGCAAACGTAACTTTGACTTGATCTTCACCCAGCAATCGCGCCCGGGATCTACCAAAAGACATTGCCCCACGACCACCACCGCCTTGCATTTGCCGCATAAAAAAGATCCAGACACCAATTAGAAGCAGCATAGGAAACCAATTGATAAACAAATGCAGAAGGAAACTCTCCTGTTGTTTTTCCTGCCCACTCACATCGACTTTGCCTTTTAATAACTCACCTAAAAGAGCGTTGTCCTGCATCGGCATATAGGTGACAAAACGTTTATTATTTTTTGTCATCCCTTTGATGATTTTGCTGTCTTCAATTGTAACTGAGTTGATCATACCCTGATCGACTTCTTTCAAAAACTGGCTGTAAGAAACTTTCTCAGCAACAGAGTTACGAGGCCCAAAATTACTGAAAACAGAGACGAGAACAATCGCTATAATCAGCCATAAAAATAAATTCTTAACCATGTCGTTCAAAGTATTAACCCCGTTAGTTACTTACAGCTTTGTTGTGAGAACGATAAAATAACTCTTAAAAATTCAATTGCCTGTCATTATGCATTTTTATCCTTAAGAGACATATATAAAGCTACTATAAATTATAGCCCTTTGCCAGCAAATAGGTTTCTTTTGAACGAGATCTTGAAGCTGCTGGCTTACGAATCACCACCCGCTCAAAAGATGCTCGTGCTTGTTTTACTAAATCATCAAAACCAGAACCATGAAAAACTTTAACTAACATAGAGCCACCAGGTTTTAACATTTTTTCAGCAAAATCAAAAGCCAACTCCACTAAATACATAGCACGCGGAATATCAATAGCTGCACTTCCACTCATATTTGGGGCCATATCTGATAATAACAAGTCCAACCCTCTCTCAGGAATTAGATTTATTAATTCCTGTAACACGGAATCTTCTCTAAAATCCCCCTGAATGACTGTTACATCGGGTAATGCATCCATGGGTAAAATATCTAAAGCAACGATACGTCCGTTACCATTTAGCTTTTGAGTTGCATATTGTGTCCACCCTCCTGGAGCCGCCCCTAAATCTACAACGGTCATTCCTGGCCGGATTAAAAACTCTTTTTCATCAACTTCTTTTAATTTATATACCGCACGGCTTCTGTAGCCTTCCGCCTGTGCCTTTTTAACATAAACGTCATCAAAGTGCTCTTGTAACCAACGTTTACTGCTTTTAGTCCGATTCATAACCATCATAAATAATATTGAATTTTCCTATGATACTGAATTTTACTACCTTTTCCCAGCAAAACGTGCAATAATTTGCCATTTTATCGATTAGGATCATCACAGTGGATACTTCGTTCAAACAATCGCTTAAGGCATTAGCCCATCATTTAAAACCAGTAATACTATTAGGAGCAAAAGGCTTAACGGAAGCGGTTATAGCAGAAACCAATATTGCATTACTCTCTCATGAATTAATTAAAGTAAAAATTAATGGTGCAGAAAGAGAAGACCGGATAGAAATGGCCAATGAATTATGTCAGCAATTACAGGCTGAATTAGTACAAATGATTGGCAATACGGTAATTCTATATCGTAAAAATATTGAGAAAAATAAGCAAGCTAAGTAAGTGGATTACCAAATTGCTGCAAATAAAGAGTGCCTAATTGGTACGATGCAAAATCAGTAATATGCACCGCATCACGATATATAGGCACCCCGTTAAACTCAACGTTGCACAATTGTTCAGGACATTGGACAAGCGTAGGATCAATGACAATTAATTGCGGATATTTTAATGCCAGTTCCTCAAATAAAGAATAGATCCAATGTTCTTGTTCTGATAGTTGTAACCTGAAATTACATTCATCAGCTACATAAGACTGGTGTAATTTAAAGTGTTTGAACACACATTCCCGTGCATTATGCTTTGTTAACGCCGTAGATTTAATCAGAACAGGATTGGCCCCACTTTCGGTTATTATTTTTAGTGCGCGCTCTAAAGCCTCCCGGAATCGATATTTGGCTAAAGATACAGAACGCTCATCACCGATAGAATTAATAATGCTGTCGGTTAAATAATCCCCCCAAATCTGCCCAATAATGACGTAATCATAGCGATTCTGTTGAATCTTGCTAAAATATTTTTGTGTCTGTCTATAGCATTCCTGATAAGTTTTATCTTTAAAATACCACCAGTCATACAGGTAGAGTCCTGGTAAAGTGAGACAGAATGAAGTGCCTTCCATCTGTATTGAAACCCCAGCCGATTTGCCAAGAATATCCATGAACCCCCAATAATGATTAGAAAAAGAATCTCCTATCATAAAACCGCTTTTAGCGGGTGACTCCGTTGCTCCAAGCGTACATAAATCAGATGAATCCGCCTTGTTATTACCAATACACAAGGGCCTTTGCTGATTTTCATATTGGTTTAATTGCTGATAAACACGGGTTAATTCCGGTTCAAAGCGCTGCGGAAATCCAGAATAAAATTTGAAAACAGCAGAGCTCAAATGAGTCAGAACAAAAGGCAACACCAATAAAATGACTAAGGTATAACGGAATTGGACGTTTTTATATCGTCTGGCAGGTGTTTCAATATATCTCCAGGAGAAGTATCCTAAAACAGCAGTTATCCCATAGGCCAGCAACAAGAGCCCAGTTGTCTCCGTACTATTCTGATATCTTAAAAATGAAAATACAGCCCAATGCCATATATACAGTGAATAAGATAAAATACCTATCCCAACCAATGGCTTAAAAGAAAGCCACCGGACCAAAAAATGGCGCGGGTAAAATGAACCCAGGGCAATCAAAATTCCTGTTGCCATACAAACCGTTAATGCATACCAATCAGGGTATCCTGGTAACAAATGCTTAAGACTGCCAATGTATATAATGGCTATCAAAGAGGCAGCTCCTGCCACCGTGGCAACATAGGGATGCAAGACAGGTTTATTCACTGGGATTAAGGCGATACACCCACCAATTAAAAACTCAAACAATCGACTGGAAAACTGATAATAAGTGTGTATCGGCAGTTCATTTGAACTATGTAAGCTCATTATAAAACTGAACAGAGTAAGTATCCCTACAGCAAGCAATACATTACGCTTGCTAAATAAACGATGCAAACAGAACATAACAAGAGGCAAAAGCAAATAACACTGCCATTCAATCGAGAGCGACCAGGTATGCAGTAAAGGAAGCAATTGTGTTTCTGGAGCAAAATATCCAGTGGTCGTTTTGTTAAAAAATAAATTAGAAACAAATAAAGAAGTTTTTCGCGCACTTCGGCTAAATTGAATTAAATCATCAGGGAGAAATAATAATAGCGAAAACACTGTAGTAACCAGTAGCAGACAAACAAATACCGGTTGAAGTCGCCATAATCTGCGATTATAAAAATCAAGAAACGAGAAATGCTGATTATTTAAAGACTCGTTTATTATTTTAGTGATTAAAAAACCGGAAATGACAAAAAAAACATCGACCCCAATAAATCCAGAGGGGAATAAAGAAAGGCCTCCATGGTATATTAAGACCAGCAAAATAGCGATGGCTCTTAATCCGTCTATATCAGGCCTGTACATCATGAATAAAACTCTTGATTAAAAAAGCAGCGCATAGTAACACCTAAAGCCTTATCTACAAACATCGATCAATTAAGAGATATCAGGCCAAGCCACCAAAATATTAATGCGACAATAAATTGCTTCATGCTGTAAATTTTTTATTATAGGAAACTGTCTTTATCAATTGCTCCATTCAATCAATCATCAATAATAGAACTTGCAAATGAGAATGATTATCATTTATATTAATGTTAATGAATCATTGCATCTGGAGATAAAAATGGCCCTGGCGTATGGAAATTACCATGAATTAAGTCATCAAATAAGATTTCTGCTCTTCGAAATCGGTATTGGCTTGCCTCAAAGCAGCATTGATTATTTCATCACCCTGGCTCATCGTGATGCATTAAAACGATTGCAGCAAGCCGCCCTAAAAGAACAACTGCTCGATGCCCCCATTGCCAGCCATCATGTTCACGATTTGCTGGATCAATTACAGATAAGGTTAAAAAAGGCCCTTCCTGCCAGCCAGTTTTTTCAATGGCAAAACATGCGCAATGACCTCGATGAATCAATTGCCAATGATGCCCTGGCCCAGGCATACAAACAATGCTGGAACACCCAAATCCATAATGAAGCCCTAACACACAGTAGTTTATGGTCCTGGATGAATAAGAGCCAAACTGCTTATCAAACCCTCTTATTTCTTGAACAATGGGGATGCATTGGTGACTCTTATCTGCCAACTTTTCGCACAAAAAAAGGATTCACTCGTCGAGAAGTATTACAGAACTCCCCGGAATTTCAGGCTAAAATAAGTATTCATTGGTGTGCGTTAAGTAAAGAAAATGCTTTTATTCCTCTACAGCCCGATAGGTTCCACAACCAAATTGCAGAACAATTCCCTAAAGAATATACTCTATGGCGTGAACGATTGGTTCTCCATCATCTGGACCCAGATAATTATTACCCAATTCCCGTACACCCCTGGCAATGGCGTAATCAGATACAACCAGTGTACGCGTCCTTAATCGATAAAAAACGACTCATATTGTTACCTCATCATCAAAGCCTCATGCCCTCGATGTCTCTGGATATGATGTTTCCTTTAGATAATTCTCGTGCGCTTATTCATTTAGCGACATCAATCAATACCCCCGAAATGCACCATTCGAATTCCACCACCTTGAATAACCACTCCCCTGAGTTGATGAACTGGCTAAACTCGTTATTGATTCGTACCAATCATTATGAAAACAGCTTATTTCTCATGAATCAATTAGCCTGTATTAGCTTACAAGACCATAACATTTCAGAACACCGTAACAAGAAACTGACAGCAAGTTTTTATCAAAATCCAATAAACCTGATAAATAAAAACCAGAAACTCGTACCATTGCCCAGTTTATTCTCAAATTCACCAATTACCCATAAACCATTAATTATCGAAATAATTAATGAAAGTGGCTTGGCTCCCGTACCCTATTTTGCTTTTTATTGTTATAAAATTTTGTTGGGCTCACTACACCTTTTTTTAAAGCACGGGGTAGTGTTAGAAACACTAGAACAGAATATGCTGATTATTTTTGAAGAAAGCATCCCAAGAGGCCTGATTTTAAAAAAATTGACTGACATAAAGATTGATGATCGTTTTTTCGTTACGACGAAAGAACATTCCGAGTTGCCGCTGAGCACGTCATTAAAAACAATAACCCCAGATGAACTAAGTACCTCTTTTATAAAAAATATTCTGCAGAAGAATATCAAACGCTGGGTCAATGCATTAACTGCGGAATTCCAGCTCGCTGAGACATTATTATGGAACGAAGTACATCACGCATTAAACAAGGTACTGGCCGAAATCGCCACAGATATCGATCCCCAAACCCTTAGTTGGCAAAAAAAGCAATTATTTCAGGATACCTGGCAACATCAGTGTGTATTCACCATGAAATTAAGTTCAAACTCCTTCAAAAGCGTTTATATACAGGAGGAAAACCCCTTAATCGACTAAAACACCAAATATTCCCTGGTTAGCAAGGAAGGAATCAATTGTTGCATTAGCACCCAATTAAGGTATTAAGTTAATGCCAATATACGTTTTACCTTCCTCAACCACGTGACAGAGTCAACGGTATTGTATAAACTAGTTCGTACTACTGTCGCTTGTACATTCAACCATGCAGATGCACATGAGGCGCAATACATACTCTTAACATGCGAATCACAATGAGAGTAAATTAATTATCGTATGACACATGATACTAAAACATATACCTAATGCCTTAACATTGTTTCGGCTAGGATTAATAGTCCCATTTTTAATGTATTTATATCATCATGAATACGTTAATGCTTTTTATACTTTTATCCTAGCGGGAATTACTGATGGACTGGATGGCTGGCTAGCCCGACATTTTCATTGGCAAAGTTTCTTTGGCTCATTTGTTGATCCTATGGCTGATAAATTATTAGTTGCCTCAAGCTTTATCTCTCTGGCACTTATAGGTTCGTTACCTTGGTGGTTAGTTATTCTGGTATTTCTTAGAGATGCGTCCATATCTATTGGCGTCATTGCCTGGTATTGGTTTATACAACGTAAACCGGCTTTTGAACCCACCTTACTCAGTAAATTTAATACGACCTTTCAACTGTTTCTGGTCACTTTATGCTTGTTTGAATTAGCCTATTTTAAATTTCCTCCTTATTGCGTTGAGGCAGTAATTTATTTAACCGCATTTACGACTACTATTACTTATATTGATTATGTCTGGACCTGGAGTAATAAGGCCTGGCCCAAAAAAGATTTATTAAAATGAACAAGCAATTAGCTTTAGCCATAAAATTAAGTGATGAAGCAACGCTTGCTGACTTTAACTGGAATAATAACGGGCTTCTGCAACAGCAGTTGGAGCGCATGCTAACCCTGAAAGAAGATAGATTGCTTTATCTTTGGGGGCCTCCTGGCTGTGGAAAATCTCATATTTTGCAAGGTTGCTGTCAAGCCATTAATTCAAAGCAATCAGCAATTTATCTTCCCCTGGCTCTGCTTAAAGACTGGGGCCCTCAAACGCTTGAGGGTCTGGAAGAACAAACATTAGTCTGTATTGATGATATAAATACCATTGCGCAAGATGCCGACTGGGAGGAAGCATTATTTCATCTGTACAATAGAATCAAAGACATGGAACAAGGCCTGTTAATTATTTCGGGAAACCACCCCCCCTCGCAAAGTACGATTAATCTTGCCGATTTGCGTTCAAGACTAGCCTGGGGTCTGGTTATTCAGTTAAATGAACTCAGTGACGAGGAAAAAATCAACACATTGAAATTACACGCCCTGAAACGAGGATTTGATTTGCCAGAAAGTGTGGGACAGTTTCTACTAAACCGATGTTCCCGCAACATGCACGATCTACACCAATTGCTTAATCGTTTAGATGATGCCTCATTGGCGGCCCATCGTAAAATTACGATTCCTTTCGTAAAAGACACATTAAAGATTTAATTTACCACCACCTGATAAACTCATTTAAAAATCATGTTGTATCAATCAAGAATTGCCTGGTTTGACAAGAATAGAATTCAGTCTATAACTAAAATTAGTTGATTAATTTTTATTCCCCGTTTACTTATACATACATTATGGATAAATTCACGCAGCAACCTTAGAGCGGAATGTTCAACGGAGTAGAACGATGAAATCACAAAATATTGTCGCTATTGACTCTTATTTGATTGAAAAAAAACAACAAATTCCTCAACAAATAATAAATAATTTATACCATTTTCTTGCCAATTCGTATCATCTGGCGGATCAAAATGAATTTACACACTTAATTATTCAACCGAGATTAAGTGGAGAATTAAGCATTCAATATGGGATGAATAATGAAATTGCCGGATTTTCTCGCACTTATCGGCAAACCGTTATGCTTGGTAAAAAACAGATCACCGTATATTCTGCCTATATTTATCTCAATCCTCATTTTAAAGTAGCACCGACTATTGAGTCTGCTGGCCTTACATTGGCAATAAAAGAAAAATTAGCGAATCCTCAAGAAGAATTGAGCTATTTGGCCTTTGCCAATAATCCACTAGCTTACAAATTTATATATCAATTGAATGATTCTATTTATCCCAAACCTGAACAACGAGTTCCTGATCAAATTATAAGTATAGTCAATTCATTCAAGAAACAATATGGATGGATCTCAACTAACAATCACCCCATGGTAGTGAATTCGCCGCTGGTTCAACTGCGCAGCCAATATACATTAAAGCTGGATGAACACTGCGAGTTGGATGAATTTTATTTAACAACAAATCCTGATTATTTACAGGGAAATTCACTGTTAATTTACATGCCGCTCCATTTGGCCAATATCAATTATGGCTTGCATCATAATGATTCTAACTGTAGCTATAACCAGATACATCATCATAATCAAGATCAGAATGATTGCTCCCCTGGGCATTAGGATGCAAATGAAAAGAATAGATATTATTACTGGTTCGAATCGTTGAATTCCTTGGAGCAACTGATTCTACAGACTCAACAGGTTGATTGACTGCAGTGTGTTCAGAATGAGTTTTATTCATGCGTTGTAATGCTGCCAGCTCCTGGAGCACTGCCTTGGTGCTCAAGATCTGATCCATTAAATTATCCTGTTTAAGCGTTTCGCCAACTAATTTTTCCGGATCGCATAATGTCTTTATTTTCTCTTCATCCAAACCAAACCAACTGCCTATCAAGGCTTTAATACCAATGCGCTCAACATTCCAATAAATACAAAAAGCCGCTACCCCTATACCTAAACTAAACAGTACGACAGGCAAGAATGTTGGAGCGACTGTTGCCATACAAAGCTCGAAAAAAAAGAGAGCAACAGATTGGCCAGCAAAAAAACCACTACCAAAAAACAGCAGGCCAGCCATCCATGATACAATGGTTTCAGTGACTTCCATATCCCCGCTGTTTAACGCCAGATCAAACTGCTCACTGGAAAGGCAAAGAGCCTTTAAACGCTTTTGCAGTATGGCGAGAGTAAATAAGTACTGCTCTAAATCCTCTACAGAGAGTGTTACAAGATTAGCAGATTCCATGGTACGTCTAATTGCTTTAAGTTCTGCCATCTGCAACAAATAAACATCAAGTAATTTGGGAGACTCTTTTAATTTGATGCCTAAATTCTGCGACACCTGAACCAAATCAAATCCATAAAACACAAATATAGATAATGCAGCAAAAGCAACGCCTGCAGCAAGAATAGACAAAGCAGGAAATGATAAGACCGACATTAAAGATGCAATACTGTCAAATCCTTCACAGGCGGCTAATAAAGTCCCGGCAATTGCAAGAAGAATAAACTCAGCTTGGTTACTAAATGGAGGATCTTCTTCTATTATTTTATTATCAAGTAACTTGATGCCCTGCATGGATATTAGCAAATCTCTTAATAATTCAGCATGCAACGATGCGAGGATGAATTCGATTTTTTCTTTATGCTTTGGGGGTAAGGCATCAGAAATAATAATGTCCCAGGTTAACCACTCCATTAGATCTGTTGTATCTTCTAACCTAGGCATATTTTCCAAAGTACTAAAAAGTGAAAAATCGGTATCTAAAAGCTCTTTAATTAAGCCTTGAGACTTTTCCCCTAGTACAATCGCTCCTCTCATGCCTCCCCCTTTTCTCATCGACATATGATACCCATGAGAACTGTGCTGAATCAAAATATCCCAGGATGTAAAAACTCATTGCATGGAAAAATTTTATCCAATAACAGTCAAATAAAACTCAAGTGGTCAATATTATGACAAATTTAAGCGAAAATAACAAATAATACTCCAAATAAATAGTGAGATATGCTCTGGACTTGACGGTCGATTAAGACTAAAAGGTATTTTGATGGGCAGTCAGGTCGATGGATACCCCATCAATTAGAAATGAGTAGTTATCTTCAAGGTAAATCAAATCAATGTTTTTTACCGGATTTAACATCAGCGGCACACAAGGTATACACCATCGGCTGTGCCGCACAATGAAAATATAAATAGTTTAATGACTTGGAATATAGGTTGTAGAAAACTCTACGGCCTCAATTTCATTTGCTGAATTATTATTATCAGCCGCGATATAACGACTCAAACGTGGCGATAAAAACCACATGAGCAATGCGATAATAAAAGTAACTATTCCTATACAAGCAAATACATCAGTATAAATGATAAGAGATTCAACTCCTGGTTTAATCGTTTCAGGAAGTGCGGTATATGACGCGACAGAAGCACCAATAAATCCGGCGACAGCCGAAGTTAAAAACCACATCCCCATTACAAAACCTGTAATTTGTGCAGGAACCAATTCGGCAACCATAGCAACTCCTAAGGCAGAAACCAGCAATTCTCCAAGACTCTGGAATAAATAACTGCAAATTAACCACCAGGAAGATACCATTCCATTTCCAGTATAAAAATAACGAGAAAAGTAGAGCATAAGGAAACTCACCGCACACATCGTCATCCCAAGTGCAAATTTGTACGGTATTGAAAGTGAAACACCTTTTTTGTTCAGCTTGCCATATATATAAGCTAAAACAGGGCTCATCAATATGATCCAAATGGGATTAAGAGCCTGAAAACTTTGGGCATCGATAGTAATTCCCAGAACATTGGGGATTACGTTATTTACAGCAAATAAATTTAATGAAGTAGGCATTTGCTGATATAGAGTAAAGAAAATTACGGCCTCTAGCATCAGGGCAAAAGCAACTAACATTTTCATACAGGTAGCACGGTTTTCTTTTCTCATCATAAAAGCGTAAGTGCCCACAACTAAAATGGTGATGCACCACAACAAATTTTTAGCCAACATTACATGCTGTAGCAAATATGCTGAGAGTTCGGTAAACGCAAAAACCCCCATGAAGATCCAAAACCAGTGCCGTACAGAAAGTATTCGTTGATCTGCTTCAGTATTTATATGTTTCACGTATTGGCGCTGGAAGCAGTAGTTAACCAATCCCAATACCAGCCCTATTGCGCTAATCAGATACGCATAAGAATATCCATAACGGCTAGAGATTGTAGGCCCTACAATTAAAGCAACCATACTACCTATATTTATGGCCATATAATAAAGGGTAAAGCCCCCATGCAAACGAGGATCATTCTCGTCATAACATTTGGAAAGCAGATTAGATGGATTTGCTTTAAATAAACCGTTCCCGACACAAATCAATCCCAGAGCAAGAAAGACATGTTGCTTATCAGTAAACGCCAGAAAAAAATAACCCATTGCAAGCACTATCAGTCCCAAAACAATGGTTCTTTTAGTACCAAGAATCCTGTCCCCTAGATAGCCTCCAATAACGACCATTCCATAGACCAGGGCAGAAAAAGCGCCAAAAGTATAATAAGCGTCTGTGTCGCTATACCCCAAATAGCGAATGAAATAAAGGGTCAGGATGCCTTGAACCGTATAAAAACCAAACCGCTCCCACAATTCCAACATAAAAATCATGTGAAACGCACGTGGCTGTTCACGAAATAAATTCAGCATGAATCTCTATTCCTTTATGAGGGCTAATTTTTTAAATTATATGAATTTTTTAATTTTTGCAATGAGCTTTAACAGATAAATTGACGAAGTTCCCGAAAGACCAATTGATGGCTTATTGTGCTTCGCCATCTCTCTTAATTTCAGGCCTTTCACACCATCATTGATGAAATATAATGCATCTGCGTTTATCAAATAAAATATCTGATTTTGTCATTACATCCCATAATTGGGTATCCAATAAAAAAATGGTTGTATTTATAATAACCCAATATTTAAGAAATAATCGCATCACTCTATCTTCTTTGGAATTTTTCATTAAAATCAGCTATATTTTCAATAATAATAAATAAAATAAATCACGATGGCGAAAAAAGCTCTTTATCTGGCAGGTGGTGGTGCGCGAGGCGCATATCAAGCAGGCGTACTGAAAGCGATTGGTCATATTTTGCAAACCAAATCACTTCCTTTTGATATGGTTAGTGGGGTTAGTGTTGGCAGCATCAACGCAGCAGTACTCGTAGAATATGCAGATGACTTTCCCGCTGGTCTTGATAAACTGGAATCGATCTGGAGTGAAATCCATTGCCAAAAAATATATAAGGCAAGCAATTACGAATTAGGAAAATCGGTAATGCGTAACCTCAGCACACTGATTATCAAACAACGCCAGGCAGGACATTTACTGGACACATCGCCATTAAACCAATTTCTTGATGAAACCATTGATTTTAGCCGAATTGAACACAATATAGCTGCAGGACACCTGGACACCTTTGAAGTATTAACTGCCCAATACGAAACACATAAAACCATTTCCTTTTATGATCATAATCAAGTCGAATTTGAGGATTGGCATTATCCCCGGCACAGCAGTCAAAGAGCCACAATTAATGCACAGCATATTTTGGCATCAAGTGCGCTCCCCCTTTTTTTCCCCCCGGTTCATCTTGATGGGTTTCATTATGGTGATGGAAGTATTGGTCTTGGGACTCCTCTAAGAGGAGCTCTTCGCTCTCACGTAGATAGAATCATGATTTTAGGAACAAGAGAGCTACCCGAGTTTACCGATCCTGACACCCTACGAAATGGAGACATCGCATTTGCCCATATTCTGGGGAATATGATGAATGGGTTATTCCTGGATAACCTTGATAGAGACATTGAGATGGTCAATCGTATGAATGAAATCGCAATGCTTCTGTCCATGTGGAAAAAACGACGTTCTCCATGGCGTCCAATTACCACACTGCATCTTCGTCCAAGCAGAAACATGGCTTCAGTAGCTCAGGAACATTTCCAAAGCATGCCCGCCTTACTCAGATATTTACTCAACATCCTGGGAGCCAAAAGCCATTCAGGGGATTTACTAAGCTTTTTACTTTTTGAAAAAGAATTCACTCGTGTGCTTTTAGAATTAGGCTATCACGATACTATTGCGTCAGCAGATCAGGTCAATGCATTTTTTAATTAGTTATTGAGTAAACGCTGCAAAACCGCCTCCGTTTGTGGCATAAGTCCATGCCACAGATAAAAGGCTTCTGCAGCTTGCTCCACCAGCATCCCCAAACCATCAGCAGCCTTGCAGCCCATAGTTTTTGCATAGCACACAAAAGGAGTCAGTTCCTTTCTCGAATAGGCAAGGTCATAACAAAACGGTTGATGCGCCATGATTGCCTCAGGCACGACTACAGCGTTTCCCTCCAGGCTCGCCGAAGTTGCATTAATTATCAAATCAAAAGAATCATGAAGCTCATCAAAAGATGTAATTTTAATCAGAGGAAATTCTGTTTGCAGCTGTGCTGCTTTTGCCATAGTGCGATTAACGAGGGTTAAGGAAGCCGGTTTCATATCTAATAAAGGATAAATAATTCCCCGGGTTGCCCCTCCGGCGCCTAAAATGAGAATGTTCTTGTTTTGTAATGTAATGACGCGGGATAAATCACGAATCAGGCCAATCCCATCAGTGTTATCCGCATACAATGTGTTGTTTTTAATCATTAACGTATTTGCCGCTCCAGCCCGCAAGCATCGCTCACTAACAACCTCCGCCATAGCAAAAGCCCGTTGCTTAAAAGGCAAGGTGACATTAAGTCCCCAACCTCCATGTTGAAAAAAATCCAAGGTTTGGTTTTCAAAATCTGCATTGCGCCCTTCAATTTTCTCATATGACAAAGAGACATTACATTGCCGCGCAAACTGCTGATGTATTTGTGGTGACAAACTGTGCTCGATGGGATTTCCTATTACTGCAAAATGATAAACCACTGTTGGCCTCTTTTAATAAATTGAACTCAATCCAGATAGCAACGGCTAACCCGCCCATACAAAGCCCGTGACGTACCGAGACTTTAATATGCTCACCAAGCTTAATTTCATCTAAAACTCTATCATCAAAACCCATGACTCACCGTCAGGCTTCATCGAAACAGCAGATTCAAACGAGAATATAATCCGAAAAAATATCACAGTTCAACAAGCAATATAACTAAATTTTGCAAATAATGATCATTTTGTGTAGACATTTTAGTAGCGCTTTGTTACACATGAGGCTGCTTTTACCTTTATGAGAAAGAATCTTTTTGTGATTTAAAGTGATTTATATACGTGAAACTTCATTTTTTCTTAAGGTTCTGCGCATATAATCCAAACATTGATCAAAAGAATACCCGATGGGAGTCAAGAGATGGCATTAACAGCAGAGATACAACGTAAAAGTTATAACGCCTTGCTACTCAGGTTCAAGGCTCAGCTGAATGAAACGGATGAACAACTACTCAGTCTGATTAACGACATTGCCGCTGCAAATAATATCGCATTAAATCGTCAAAATGATGGGACCCTTAATCAGTTAATTAAGCTCATAAAATCCAGCAAATCGGAGAAAAATAAGGATTTAACCGAAACAGCGTTCATGATTTATAATTTAATCACCGAACTGATGGCCGAGCAATCTGCTCAAAATCTGAAAAAACATCTCTCTGCAGGTCGTTTTGACTTGACCCCTCTCCATCTTCGTACCCTTAGGGATCAAATGCAAGATCATGATATGAGCTTAAGCATGCCTCGCTCTACCGGCACTATTTCGGTATTGGCAGTATTAAATCAGCATGATCCAGGCTCAGCCTTTGCAATACAAGATACTCTTGCCAGTGAACTATTTAATGAAGAGATACGCCATATAATAATCCCAATAGGCCCAGGACACTGGCGAGGTATGTATTTAACAAAACCGCTCGAAGATGGACTATTTTACGATCTAGAATTATTTGACCCCTATGGGCCAGCAGGGGCGTATGCTATTGATAGCTACACCCTGAATCTATTAGAACAGTGCAATCTACCCAGAGAATTCATCCGCATCCGACATACAGGACCAGCTCATCCACAAGGTGATGCTTACTCCTGTGGTGATTTTACCAATGCTTATAGCCATAAAAAAATGAAGGAATTTGGTGCTTCAGAAGTACACTATAACGAAACCCTGGTCGCTACCCTGGACAATTTCGGTAATAAGGACAATGTACTCCGATTTATGACACGTGAAGAGACAAAAAAACTCAGCGAAGCAATAGTAGTAAAAAGTGAGCCAATGAATCACCCCGTCGCTGATAATAGTGATACGGCAAACAAAGCCAAAGCAGTTATTAAAAACAACAAGGCAGCTCCCAAGCTCTCTCATTATGATGCTATGCCAGAACCATCAGCATCCACACACAGAGCATTGTCAATGTTAAGAATGCCTGAAATAAAAAATGCTGAAATACCAACCAAACAAAGCAATAATCCACCTCCGAATAAACGATTCGAAACGGAAGTGAGCGGTATTGCAGGAGGCATGTTATTCGGTTCTTTAGTTGGTGGTCTGGTTGGTTTCTTTGGACTACCAGTAATTGCTGCACTGGCAGGTGCAGCATTAGGTGCTGCTCTAGGCACATTGGTAAGCGTAACCATTGTCGGAGTAACCCGTCTTTTTGAAGCAAAGCCTTCTGTTTCAAAGACAGCTCCAAACGACACTACTGCAGCAAAAAGCACGAATCCGTATTCTAGTACTTACGATAGTGCCCCACAGTACGAACAGGATCTGGGTGGAGAACCAATAATAAGCCCCCCGCTCTTTTCTCGTGTGATAAACAAAACACCTCTCGACAGCCAAAATAATGTCAAAGAGGTATCCTCTTCAGGCCCGTCATTTATATAGATGAGTACTGGCTTATAAGCTGAGCTGCAAAGCTCAGCAATCAAGATTAGTGTCGCCGGCATAGTCCTCTGTAACTTCGCACTGTCCGTGGAGTTTTTCCTATTCCGAAGTACCACAGTTTTTCCGCGACATCCAGAAAATGCCCATTCATCTCATGAGCAACAGGATGCCACGGACGAGCCGTGATGCGTCAGTACAGTAGTGTTACCAGACTTATTAAGACGTCCCCCGTACCTTTATTCGTTAAACTACCAGGCTCTTATCCACCACCTCACGCAAATCACGAGATAACTCCTGCTGCGCCAATTGCTCTAATTGTTGCTTCATCAGTGACTGCCTGGAGTGATCATAACGTTGCCAACGAGTAAAAGGCGTTGCAATGCGAGCAGCTATTTGAGGGTTTAGTTTATCCAGTGTCATCAACATCTCGCTTAAAAAGGCATATCCGCTTCCATCGGCCGCATGAAAATTCCTGGGGTTTGCCATACAAAATGCCCCAATAAGCGAACGAACCTTATTCGGATTTTTAATGCTGAATGCAGGATGTTTTAATAGGTTTTTCACATGACTAATCGCATCTGGTAATTCTGAACTTGCCTGCAGGGCAAACCATTTATCCAAAACCAATTCATCTTTAGACCATTGCTGATAAAAATCGTCAATTGCCTGGGTGCGACTCTCCGGATGGGTTGAATTGACCAATAAAGAGAAGCTTGCAATTTGATCTGTCATCGTTTTTGCTGTGGTAAACTGTATTTTGCAGGTTTCTCTGTTTGCCTCTTCGTCCGCTTTCATCATCAACCATAAACAAACATTACGTAACTTTCTTCGCCCATATGCAGGACCATTCATTTGATGATCTTCTTCTTGCCACAACTGCTTATAAAGATCCGATGCGGCATCATATAGACTTAATCCAAGCTGCTTGCGAAAATAATCGCGAGCGGCCTCGACACGGCTTACATCAATCCGTTTCAATGTAGCGGCAACCTCTTCAAATCCAGGCGGAGTAAGTAATTCTGCACGCAAATCAGCATCCAGAGAGGCATCAAGCAATACATGTCTGAAAGCAGAAATTAATGGTTCTGGGATATGCCATTCATCAGATGAAGTATTTAAACACTTATTGATGCAATTTAAGACTAGTCGCTGTGCTGCATCCCATTTTGCATAACCATCGCTTTCATAGCGTAATAAAAATAGTAACTCATCAAGGGTCAAGTCATTTTTTAATTGTACAGGAGCAGAAAATTCTCTTAATAAAGAAACCACCGGTTGCTCACTAAGTCCGGCAAAAATAAACGTCTGTTCGCTTTCTTTCAATTCAAGA
>NZ_CALMPD010000270.1 GCF_937871865.1 uncultured Legionella sp. | reverse complement strand
CTTTATTTCTATTAAGCACTCAAATTTCTTCAACGTGCCCACACAGTTTGTCTTCAAATTTTTAAAGAACGAATGCCCGAACGGCAAAGTTATGTTTGTTAATGGAAGCAGCTTACAGCTACTTAGAACAGGTTATGGTTAAAAAGGAAAGAACACATCGAGTGATTAACATTTCTGTTAAATACCGTATGCCATGTAAATAATGTACTACATGGTTAAATATGTGTCAAATAATTTTCCATAATTTTTGTTGCATTCTTTTCCGAAAAAAAGAGATTTTTTCGTATGTATTTATAAATTAACACATAATATATCGATAGCTGCATCCAGATTTCCTTTTCATGACTTATTCGTCGGGAAATCTGGAGTGCAGGGGTATTTTAATTATTAACCTTATTCGGCAAAGTAGGGCAACTGTATTCTGCGGTGACATTATTCTCAGAATCTACTGCTCGTAACAATACTGGAAATTTCCATAAATAATGCAGGTGTTTTAGCACATCAGCGGTTGTATTGCCCATAGGGATTCTATTTTGTTGAGTATAACGCAAAGTCAAGGAGCGATCGCCTTGCAAATCAACTGAATAGACTTGAATATCCGGTTCAAAATAGCTTAAATTATATTGCTGCGACAATGCCTCTCTGATTTGCTGATATCCAGGCTCATTATGGATTGCATGTACATACAGTTCAGGACTGCGATCATCATCGACAATATGGAATAATTTTAAATCACGTATTAATTTAGGCGACAAATACTGGGCAATAAAACTTTCATCTTTATAATTTCTCATGGCAGTGTCCAGACTGGTTAGCCAGTCGGTGTTTGCCAGATAAGGGAACCATTTTTTATCTTCATCCGTTGGGTTTTCGCAGATCCGTTTGATGTCTTGCATCATGTGGTAACCCAAGGTATATGGATTTATGCCATTGAAATAGGGACTGTTATAAGCCGGTTGCATGATCACGTTAGTATGACTTTGTAATATTTCTAACATGAATTCATCTGTGACTAAGCCTTCATCATATAAAGCATGCAATATAGTGTAATGCCAAAAACAGGCCCATCCTTCGTTCATAACTTTAGTTTGGCCTTGCGGGTAAAAATACTGAGCCAATTTTCTCACTATTCGTACAATCTCTCTTTGCCAAGGCTCTAAAAGAGGGGCATTCTTTTCTATGAAATATAAAATATTTTCTTGTGGTTCTTCTGGGAAACGTTTTTTATGCCCGTTTTCATCGACTTGTTTGCTGTGTGGGATGGTACGCCATAGCTCATTTACTTGAGATTGCATGTAACTTTCCCGGTTTTGCTGGCGTATCTTTTCTTCCTGAATGGAAAGCGCTGTGGGATGTTTGTATCTATCAACGCCATAATTCATCAGAGAATGACAGGCGTCAAGTATTGCCTCCACTTCATCAATACCGTAGCGCTCTTCACAATCACTGATGTATTTTTTAGCAAACACCAGGTAGTCAATAATGGCATCAGCTGATGTCCACATTTTAAATAAATAATTGTTTTTAAAAAAAGAATTATGGCCATAGCACGCATGAGCAATAACCAGGGCTTGCATCGCCATGGTATTTTCTTCCATGAGATAGGATATGCAGGGATTAGAGTTAATAACCAACTCATAGGCTAGTCCCATTTGGCCTCTTTTGTAACTTTTCTCGACACCGACAAAATGTTTGCCGAAGGACCAATGATGATATCCTATGGGCATGCCGACAGAGGCGTATGCATCCATCATTTGTTCTGCAGTAATAATTTCAATCTGGTTCGGATAGGTATCCAGGTTAAAACTTTTGGCGATGCGCGCAATTTCGCGGTCATAAGCCTGTATTAACTCGAAGGTCCATTCTGCACCAGTAGATAAAGGCTTTTTTTTCATGCCGTTTTCCTTTTAAATAATTCGCGAAAGACAGGATAAATATCAGCTACATTATCAATATTTTCCATAGCAAAGTTAGGATAACGCTCTTTAACTTGTTGATACACTTCCCATAAGCTTTGATGATGTCTGGGCATTATTTCTATATAAGCAAAATATTGCAGTAGAGGCATTATTTTTTCCTGGAGTAATTCCTGGCAGTAGGGGGAGTCTGCGTTCCAGTTATCACCATCAGAAGCTTGAGCAACATAAATGTTCCAGGCTTGAGGTGGGTAACGTGCTTCTATAATCGCGCTCAGTAATTCTAAAGCACTGGACACTACTGTGCCTCCTGTTTCGCGTGAATAAAAGAACTCTTCTTCATTCACTTCTTTTGCCGAAGTATGATGACGTATGAATACCAGCTCAATTTTTTCATAGTTTTTTGTCAGGAACATATAGAGCAGGATAAAAAAACGTTTTGCTATGTCTTTTTTGGCCTCGTCCATAGAACCGGATACGTCCATAACACAAAACATAACGGCCTGAGTCGAGGGGGCTGCAATGCGCACTCGATGATTGTAACGAAGATCAATGGTGTCTATAAAAGGAACGGTGCGAATCTTTTTTTTCAAGAACTCAATATCTCGTTCCAGCGTTAAAATAGTGACCGTATCTGAACTGTTAAGCGCTTGAAGACGGGCTAACTCTTCTTCTGCTCTTTTTAATTGCCTTTTATAAGGGGAGGCTAGGGCAACCCGACGACCGGTGGCTTGCTTCATTGAACGCAATATATTGATATTATTAGGTATTCCACTGGTACTCACACCTGCTCGGACGGTTTTATAAGTGCTTATTCGCGCCAATTCTTTTTTAATTAAATCAGGCAACTCCAAGTCTTCAAAATAGAGCTCCAGAAATTCTTCTCGTGATAATTCAAAAACGAAATTGTCCTCGCCTTCACCGCTATTACTGGCATTGCCTCCCTCTCCGCCAGAGCCGCCGCCATTAGGCCTTTTAATCCGGTCACCAGTGATGAAATTATCATTGCCTGGCAGAACTCGTTCAACATGGCCGCCCTGACCACGATGAAAGCTAGGTTCTGATATATCTTTCGCGGGGATAGTTATTTGTTCGCCCTGGTCTATTTCTGTAATGCTGCGTTTACCTACCGCATCAGAAACAGCCCGTTTAATTTGATTTTTATAGCGGCGCAAAAAGCGTTGGCGGTTAACCGTACTTTTTTTGCCGGCATTTTGTCGTCTATCAATCAGTTGCGACATAATAATTTGCTCCACACACCTTGCACAGGGAAGGTTTATTTTGGTCAGGATGGCATGAGATGCATACTTGGGCCATGTGTTATGGTTTATAACACATGGCCCTAACCCTGACTGTTTCCATAATATTCAAGTTATAATTTGATCATTATTGTGATTTACGTACTCTTAAGTACCATTCACAAAGTAACCGAACTTGCTTACGTGTGTAGCCTTTTTCTACCATGCGAGAGATAAATTCCTCATGCTTTTTCTTATCGTCTTCTGATGCTTTGGCATTGAAGGAAATAACCGGTAATAAATCTTCGGTATTAGTGAACATTTTTTTCTCAATGACCGATTTTAATTTCTCATAACTATTCCAAACCGGATTTTTTCCTCTGTTATTGGCTCGGGCTCTTAAGACGAAATTAACCACTTCATTTCGGAAGTCTTTGGGATTGGATATCCCGGCTGGTTTTTCAATCTTTTCCAATTCGAGATTTAATAAACCGCGATCGAATATCTCGCCGGTATCGGGATCTCGGTAATCTTGATCCTGGATCCAGAAATCTGCGTAAGTAATGTAACGATCAAATATATTCTGTCCATATTCTGAATAGGATTCGAGATACGCTGTTTGGATCTCTTTGCCTATAAATTCCACATATTTGGTTGCCAGATATTCTTTGATAAAGCTCAGATAATTTTCATGAACTTCTTGTGGAAATTGTTCTTGCTCAATCTGGCGTTCCAGTACGTACATCAAATGCACAGGGTTTGCTGCAATTTCACTGTGATCGAAGTTGAATACTTTAGACAGTATTTTAAAGGCAAAACGGGTAGATATGCCGCTCATGCCTTCATCAACTCCAGCAAAATCTCGATATTCCTGATACGATTTTGCCTTAGGATCAGTGTCTTTTAAACTTTCGCCATTATACACCCGCATTTTTGAGTATATGCTTGAGTTCTGAGGCTCTTTCAAACGGGTTAATACGGAAAATTGCGCCAACATGTCCAAAGTGCCTGGTGCGCAATGAGCTTTAGCTAAAGAGCTGTTATCAATTAATTTTTGATAAATTTTTGTTTCTTCGGACACGCGCAGACAATAAGGAACCTTAACGATGTTGATTCGATCAATGAAGGCTTCATTATTTTTATTGTTTCTAAAAGTCTGCCATTCAGATTCGTTAGAGTGAGCAAGGATAATACCTTCAAATGGTATAGCCGATAAGCCTTCGGTGGCGTTGTAATTACCTTCCTGAGTGGCTGTTAACAGGGGATGAAGCACTTTTATTGGTGCTTTGAACATCTCAACAAACTCTAAAAGACCTCGGTTGGCTCTGCATAAACCGCCAGAGTAGCTGTAGGCATCAGCATCATCCTGGGAAAACTCTTCCAATTTCCGAATATCTACTTTACCTACTAAGGACGAAATATCCTGATTGTTTTCATCCCCAGGTTCTGTTTTGGCAACAGCAATTTGTTTCAAACGAGAAGGTTTGACTTTAATGACTCTGAATTGGCTTATATCGCCATTAAATTCCTGCAAACGCTTCACTGCCCATGGTGACATTAAATAACGCAAATAACGAGTGGGGATACCGAAACGCTCATTCAATAATTCACCATCCTCCTGAGGATTAAACAAGGAAAGGGGGGATTCGAATACGGGTGAGCCTTTGATGGCATAAAAGGGCGTTTTTTCCATTAAATCTTTTAATTTTTCCGCAATGGATGATTTACCGCCACCAACAGGACCCAAAAGATAAAGTACCTGTTTGGTTTCTTCCAGTCCCTGAGCTGCATGCTTTAAAAATCCTACAATCTGCTCTATTGGCTCTTCCATGCCATAAAATTCTTTAAATACAGAGTATTGATGAATGATTTTATTTGAAAAAATACGCGATAAAATGGGATCATGACGCGTATCAACGAGCTCTGGTTCACCTATCGCCATCAGTAATCGTTCTGCTGGGTTGGCATATGCGGATGGATCTGTTTTACATAGTTCCAGGTATTCGTCCAGACTCATATCTTCTTCTTTGTTTTCCACAAAGCGCTTGGTATAGCCCGCTAAAAAATCTTGTGTGTTCATCTGCCGTCCCCTTTTACTTATCCCTGATCAAGGATATACGTGATTCTTTATTATTATTTTTGCATTTTTTTCTCATCGCTGGTAAAACCAACAAAGTACTTCTTTTATTTCTTATTATAGTAGACTAAACAAATTAAATTTATACATAAATCAACAAACTATATGTTTTTTTTATAGGAATGCAATGACTATGCCAGAAGACACTACCATTTACTTGAAAAATTACCAAGCCCCTACTTTTGCAGTAGACACTGTAGAGTTAAGTTTTGATTTATATGATGACCATGCTTTAGTAAAAAGTACACTAAAATTAATTCGTCAGCATGAAGGTGCTTTATTTTTATACGGCGATGAGCTGGAACTTGTCAGTTTGCATATTAATGGTGTGGCATTAGAGCCATCTGCCTATAAAATACAAGAAGATGGGTTGGTTATTGATAAGTGTCCCGATGAGATGACTCTTCTCATTGTAACCCGCATCCAGCCGCAAAATAACACTCAATTATCAGGGCTTTACCGTTCTAATCATTTGTTTTGTACTCAATGTGAAGCAGAAGGATTCAGACGTATTACTTATTTTCCAGACCGGCCAGATGTCTTAGCAACCTACACCACCAGAATATCTGCTGATAAAAAAAGCTATCCGGTTTTATTGTCTAATGGCAATTTGATCGACAGCGGGGCTACAAAAGATGGACGTCACTGGGTTGTATGGCAGGATCCTTTTAAGAAACCTTCTTATTTATTTGCATTAGTTGCCGGAAATTTGGCGTGCATCCGTGATGAATTTATTACTTGTTCGGGACGAGCGGTTGATTTGCGTATCTATGTCGAACCGGGTAACGAAGATAAATGTGCCCATGCCATGGAGTCGCTGAAAAAATCAATGCGTTGGGATGAAGAAGTTTATGGGCGCGAATATGATCTGGATATCTTTATGATCGTAGCAGTGAGTGATTTCAATATGGGGGCGATGGAAAACAAAGGATTAAATATTTTTAATTCCAAGTATATTCTTGCCCGACCTGACACGGCAACTGATCAGGATTTTGCTGATGTTGAAGGGGTTGTGGCTCATGAATATTTCCACAATTGGACTGGAAATAGAGTGACTTGCCGCGATTGGTTTCAATTGAGCTTAAAAGAGGGATTGACTGTATTTCGTGATCAGGAGTTCTCCCGTGACATGAATTCCCGAGATGTAAACCGCATCACGGACGTTAAAGCATTACGGAGCCAACAGTTTCCCGAAGATGCTGGCAGTATGGCACATCCCGTACGGCCAGAGTCTTATCAGGAAATAAATAATTTTTATACAGCAACTATCTACAATAAAGGTGCCGAAGTTATCCGTATGCAACATACCTTGCTCGGTAAAGAGCGGTACAGACGCGGTATGGATCTTTATTTTAAACGACATGATGGCCAGGCAGTGACTATTGATGATTTTGTTGCTGCAATGGAGGATGCTAATGCGGTTGATCTGAGGCAATTTAAACGGTGGTACAGTCAGGCAGGAACTCCGGAAGTGTTTGTTACATCGGACTATGCTAATGGCCGATTGACCTTGACCATGCGGCAGGAATGTCAGCCTACACCAGACTGTCATGATAAAGAGCCATTTCATATCCCCATTCGCATTGCTTTGTTTGATTCAAAAGGTCAGATGATGGCAATTGATAAAGATATTCTTGAA
>NZ_CALMPD010000269.1 GCF_937871865.1 uncultured Legionella sp. | reverse complement strand
TTTTATAATTTTGGTTCCATCAGGTTTTATTTCAACGGAAGAGCCATTTGCATTTATAATGAGCGTAGAGCCGTCAGGATTTTTTTGTACTGAAGAGCCATCTGTATTTTTGATGATTGAAGTAGCACTGGTTGGATTATTTGCCGCATCTGCATAAGCTACAGATGCAACACCGGGGTAAATTAAAAAGAATAACGCACCTAAAATAATGTGCTCTAATTTATAAGTACGTGTTCTATTATTCATGATGTTAACCCCTTCCTTGTTGCCGGTTCATTGATCGTTCAGTCATGTATCATACATTATTTGTATAAATTATAGTCCAATCGTAAAGTATGTGCACTTATAATTCGAATGCACCAAATACTGCGCCAATACTGTAAAATACAATAGCAATTGGCATTTGATGCTGACATAATATGGCAGCATTTGTTTAAAAAGGTTCATTGTTGTGGCACGTACCGATAGATTATTTGAGTTAATGCAGATATTGCGTCGGCATCGTTATCCTGTTAGCGGTGCCGTTTTAGCTGCAGAGCTAGGGATTAGCTTGCGCACTCTCTATCGAGATATTGTTACATTACAAAATCAGGGAGCTCAGATTGATGGTGAACCCGGTTTAGGATATGTATTGCGTCCGGGCTTTATGCTGCCTCCATTGATGTTTTCTGAGGAGGAGCTGGAAGCTTTGGTTTTAGGCTCTCGATGGGTAGCTAAACGAACAGACAGTCGATTAAGTGCTGCCGCGAAGAATGCTCTTGCCAAAATTGCTGCAGTGCTCACATCTGACTTACGCCACCAGCTCGATGCTTCGGGGTTACTTGTTGGTCCAGGGAGTTCTGTTGCTGCTGGAGATGAAGAGCTGGCTACAATCAGAACGGTAATTCGTCACGAGCAAAAATTATTAATTTCCTATGCTGACACTAATGGAGCGTTAACAGAAAGAACTATCTGGCCGTTTGCCTTAGGTTTTTTTGAACAGGTTCGCATTGTTGTCGCTTGGTGTGAATTACGCCAGGAATTCAGGCATTTTCGTACAGACAGAATAATCCAGTTAACGCAATTGGAACAGCGCTATCCCGCAAGGCGTCAGGCACTGCTAAAAAAATGGCGTAATCTTCAAGGAATTCCTGCCCAATGAATTTCCAAACACTACTGACATTTTCTGTCATTTGATACCCATATCATAAGCATTTTTTATAGCAGTACTTATTTGTGCTGATTGCTATTATTAATAAGGAAAAATAAAGATGTACCATCTTGAACCGAAAATGATAGGCGTTGAAGAATTTTGTGTCGCAGGCCTAAGTGTACGTACTTTAAATCGTGATGAATTTAATTCTGATACCGCAAAATTGCCCGCATTCTGGGAGCATTATATTTCTTCCGGCCAGGCAGAAAAGACAATGAATCGCGTGCCTGACTCACCAATTTATGGCGTTTATTCTCATTATGAATCCGATGCAAATGGCTTTTATAAGGTTACTGCCGGAGTTCAGGTTATTCAAAAGGAGAATGCGCCTGGCATAAATTTCATTGAGATAAAGAAAGGTAATTATTTATGTT
>NZ_CALMPD010000268.1 GCF_937871865.1 uncultured Legionella sp. | reverse complement strand
ATGGGGGATCAGATCGGTGCATCCCCCCCTTCTTCAGGCCTGCTCAAGGACGAACCCAGTATTCTGTTTACCAACAGTTTAGGCAACCAGTATTGCAGCACGGAAGAACGAATGAATCCTCGGTGCAATCTGGTAGCCACAATAGGCAATCATGAGTTCGACAAAGGGCAGAATGCACTGTTTGATTTGATTTATGGCACCGATAATCCTCCCGTTGAACACTGGATCGCCTTACCTCACTACCCAGGCGCAACCTATCCTTATATATCAGCAAATATAATTGATGTAAAAACCCAAAAACCACTTTTTCCTCCTTATATCATTAAAATGCTTGATGATATTCCTGTCGCATTCATCGGTGCGGTATTAAAAAAGGCAGCTGATTCAATGTTACCTGAGCATGCAAAAGGTATTGAATTTCTGGATGAGGCGGCAACCATTAATCAATACATTCCCGAAATAAAAGCAAAAGGAGCAAAAATAATTATTGTTCTCATCCATGAAGGTGGTAATCAAACACCTTATGAAGGTCAAACCCGGATAAATACTAAAGTAGAAGGAAGTATAAAAGAGATAGTCAATGAACTGGATGATGATATCGATGTTGTCATGGGAGGTCATACTCATCAATTTATAAATGCCTTCCTTCCCAATCGTAATGGAATAAATATTTTGGTAACTCAAGCAAACAGCTACAGCGCTTCTTTTGCTGAAGTAACCCTTGAAGTAGATCCTAAAAGCCATAAAGTCATGCAAAAGACGGCTAAAATTATCACAACCTTTGCCAATCATTGGCCAGGAACCGAACCGGATAAGCAGACCCAGGAATTAGTGCAGCTGGCAGAAAATAAGGTAAACCACCAAATAAACAGAAGCATTGGAACTCTAGCGCATGACTTATTAAGAGCAGCAAACGATGATGGGGAGTCCAATTTAGGAAATCTTGTGGCTGACGCATTCCGTTCCGCAATGAATGCAGATATTGGATTAACCAATCCCCACAGCTTACGTGATGACATGAAATCAGGAACAGTCACTTGGGGCAATGTCTATTCGATGCTTCCGTTCTCAAATATTATTGTAACCGTGAGTTTAACAGGACAAGATCTTTATGAGCTCCTGGAGCAACAATGGATGGGTACCTATGACAATATGCTGCACATTTCAGGCATAACCTACACTTATGACTCCTCAAAACCATTGGGTAATAAAATCAGTATCATCATGCATGAAAGCAAACCGTTAATTAAGAATAAAATCTATAGCGTGGCGACCAATAATTTTCTTGCGGCCGGAAACGGGGTGTTTTCTGTCATGAAGCGTGGAGCAATAACGCGTATTGGACAGAACGACCACGAAGCGATAATAGAATACATACAAAAATTACCCCAGCCATTCACCGCGGCTATTGAGGGAAGAATACGTCAGGAAGGCTAGAGAATCAGGATTTGAATTGCTTCATGTCCTCTTTGTCTGTAAACATTAACACATTCACGAGAGAACTTTTATCATTCAAATCAGGTATAAATGAATCCGCCTGCATTCCATAAGGGCCTTGTAAGAAAGGTTGTAAGTCATAGATTGTCTTTGTTTGATCACCTTGTTTTAAATAGTCATAAAATGGCACCAGAACAACACAATAGCGTTCATTATGAATATCAAAGTTAATAGGTATATTAAAGGTATTGGTCTTAATTTCTTGGGCTCTATTGTAAAAGCCTAAATGATGCCTCCTCGGACGAGGTATTACTGGTACGCCACTGATTGGAGGCGGATTAATCATTGTCATTCGCTCAGTTAAAACCGGGATTTGTTGTTGAAATTGAGTACCGAGAAAGCTTGTATGGAGCATTCTTGCTTGTGCTTCATTAATTGCCCAGGAAAAAGAGAGGGCTAGATGCTCTAATATAGTATATTTAAGTTTAGCATCAGTAATATTACTGTTTGCTATATCTGATAAAAAATCCTGTGCGGATGTTTCAGCAAGATTATTTTTCAAAGCATTAAATGCTGCAACTCTATTGGATTGCTCAAATAAAACTAAAATTTTTAAAATATGGTTAAAATTTATTATTTCAAGCTCATCATATCCTATTAAAAGTAGAGAGATAGCCTTTATCTTGTCTGCATCATTCTTTAATGATTTCAATTGATTATAAAATTCTTCGAACATTTAAGACCCGATTCTGATCACAATGATATAAAAAGGCATGTTATGATCGATTTAAATCAGTAGTCAAGTGCCAGAAGATTAGCATGAAATAGATTCGATATTCAGCTTAACCTGCTGGCTCACACAAAATACAGCTCGAAATGGTAAGGCAACGATGATAAAACCTATCGATGTAAGCGTCGATGAATATTTGCAACATCTTCCGGCAATTCATAGTGTACTGGTTCTGATTTCATCCATTTATTACTGAAAAAACTTAAATTGGATTTAACAAATTCATAGGTATTAGATACCGCATTTTTACTGATGTCATAAATATCCAAGGGATTGGAGAGCTTGATGATATTATCAATAAAAATCGCATGGAAAATAGAATACGCATCCGGCTTCTTATTTTCTCTTAATAAGCATTCCAGGCTATTTTGAGCGGAACTGATAAAGAGCAGATACGTAATTCTTAAGCCAATGGATGAAAAGCTGTCATCGAGTAAATTAACAATTAGAGACATGGTATCTACCGTCACTAAGAGCCCAGCTATGTATCTGGATAATTGAACATACACCGCGTTTTGGAGGGCAATTTTAATTTTGCCATTATCCATCTCAGATATCATTTTGTAGGTATTAAATAGAAATAATAAGTCATGCTCTTCTTTTAACGAATTATTGATTATTTGATTAAGCATATGATTATATGTTGCAATATTATCCCGTCTAAAGAAGGCATCAAAAATGTTTTGTTGTGGAGGAGGATGCCTCAAAAAATTTGCCTTATATTCACTTATGAATTGATGAGCAGACAAGAACATAGGCTCGGGAAAAGGCTGATGGCCATTATCATTGAAATCCAATATCTCTTGGGCATTCGCTTCAAATGGATTATTGATTATTTTTTTTGAACGTCCTTAATTGCCAATTGAATTTATTTTCTGTATCAATTTTGGCAAGAAGCTCATTATCATCAATAAGAGTATTAGTATCCTTACCTTGCAATAACGTATTTACGTCATCTTCATTGCTAACATGTTCGTGAGAAACAGGGATTTTACTTGATAATTGAAGTGCATAATAATTGCCTTTTCTCATTGACAATGGACAAGAAGAAAGCTGGCTCAGAGTTCCCTCATCGCTAATATAAAAGTAAATATCTTTTTGCTGGTTATCCTGTTTAGGAACTTTTATTAAAAGAGCCCGTTCTTTGGTTAGTCGCCCGAAAGTAATTGGGCACCTATTAGTATATGACATTGATTTGATCTCTTTTTATTAAATTTTTCGAAAGCTTAGTTATCTCTCATCCCCAAATACATCCGGTACGGTGAATATAATATATTTATAAGTTAGTGGGCTAAGGAACACAGCTCACCATAGACGCCTTAATGATAGCGAAAAAAGTTAAGTTGACGAAGCAAGATAGAGTATATAAACTGACCGACTCTGATTTAATCGAGCTCAGTTGTTCCTATGTATGATAATCTAAAGTTTTTCCCCCAATACAAGCAAGCATTTTCTAAATTACATTTTAAAGACACCAGTTGTTTTGTAAAGAGCTATTTATTAGCTCATCCCTCAGAAGACATTTCAACCCTTTTAAATTTGAGTAAAGCGCTAGTGTGCTGGTTTTCACAAGATCAAATAAAAAATATGGCCCTACAAGATAATGGCCTAAAAGCACTTGAATACATTACCCAAAATAGCAAAACTCTTTTTTGCATACCTCTGGCTCAATTAGCAGTTCCCAACGCGATTCAAGATGGAATTCGGGCAGAGGAAAAGAATTTTATCTTATTTGCAACCTGCATCAGAAAGATACACAGTATTGTTATAAACTACACAGATCCCATTGAAAAATTAGCACACTTAATTGAAAGTAACAAAAGCGAACAGAGCTATCATTTCGCGAGTAAACTGCATAATGTTGATTATTCTGCTATTGAA
>NZ_CALMPD010000267.1 GCF_937871865.1 uncultured Legionella sp. | reverse complement strand
CCAAGCCTTGACATGCTTTGAATAGGTTTTTCAGCCAATCGATGCGTTTATGATCTGAGCGTTCTAAAACGAATTCATCACCAATGAATAAATAATCTAAATTATCAAAGGGCAGTCCATAAACAGATAGCTCGTCAAGATTATTTACCTGATAGATTAAGGCATCCACGGTCTTATTTAATAATAACGAGCGCCCAGCCGTAAATAATGATTCAGTCACCGCGACGGTTTTGCCGTTAATATAAGCACTATCTGATTGAGCCAAGCCAATAGTGTTATATTGGTTTAGTAAAACCTGCTGTATGCCTTCAATGAACCCAGGTTTAATCGCATTTCCTAATACGCCAACAATAGGAATACGTCCCTGTTCGGGTAACAGTTTTAATAAAATATCTTTATAAATATGTGGGGCAGTTATGATGCCTAATTGAGGCTGGGCATTCACTTCTATAATGGCTCCTTCCTGTTCAAGATAAGATTTTTTTATATCAGGTAGAAGCAAATCGATGCCCGCAAGATCCAATCGCAATAAATTCGCGGCGGTTTCTGCCAGGCGCTTGTTATCGGGGTGAACCTTATCGTTTACTGCAATAGGAGTTCCGCCTGAAGAAATATTGGCAATGGTGTTCACAGCAACAAATTGCCCCTGCTTGGGTATGCTATCCACGTTATAGCCTTGTTCCGCAAGGAACACAATAACATCAGCTGTAAACTCTATAGTCTTTGCCGTAGATGGATTTTGATTTTTTTGTTGTATATTTAATTCTTGAACCAAAGCATTAATCGAACGTTTACCATCACCTACAATTCCTGCTGGAATTCGCTCAATTGCCCAAATCAGTTCACCATGCAGTACTTGCAGGCGATAATCCTTTCCCATAATATGCTTTTCTACTAATACTTGCTCTGAATAGTTTCGAGCATTGAGATAAGCGTTCTTTACCGACTGTTCTGATTGTAACCTCGCAAATACCCCAGTGCCTCCATCTTCATTAAGAGGCTTTACTACAACAGGATATCCAATTTTTCGTGCGGCATTCACTGCTTCGACTTCACTTCGTACAAAATAGTGCTTAGGTACCGGTAAGCCTGCTTTGCGTAATAGTGCGGCTGTAGATAATTTATTTTTGGCTAATCCCGTGGCAAGAACAGATGTTTTATCCGTAAAGGAGCTGTCCAGCCACAATGAGTTTCTCCCATAACCGAGCTGAAATATATTTTGCTCAACAAACATCCATGGAATACCTGCAATATGAGCTGCTCGTAAAAATCGTAACGAATTAGAGCCTTGTGGTGCATAAGGTTTGAGATGATTAATTAATTCTTCTTTACGTATAATCTGCCGATTATCTGACAAATGTGCTATCTGAAAAACACTTTGGTTAAACAATTTCAACATGACATCGATAAGGTAAGGCAGAAATTGCTCTTCTAGCATAGGAATATAAAGATGGAATTCATTCGTTGTGCTTGCCGATACTTTGAGGTGAGGTGAATCAAAAATAGGAAATCCCGCCTCTTCTTGTAACGCGCAAAGCCCTTTGCCAAAAGCAAGCGCCATAGATTCAGCCGTATTAAGGTTTGCAAAAAAATCTAACGTGGATTTAAAATAGGAATTGTATGCTGCTTGAACCTTTTGCAACTGAGATGAATTAACCTGCTCAACCAATAGTGTTATAAACGCTGTAGGCTGACGATGTCCAGAAGCATACCCTCTAAAAAAAATCGGAGCATTGAGCAGTTTTACCATATGATTCGGCGCTACTGTTACGGGTACGATGTTTGTTGAGTAGTTGGTGGACAAACCGACTGATTTAGTGGACATATATTGATATGGAGTATACGTTTGTTTCATCTAAAATAAATCTCATCCGCTGTCGTGGCTCTATTTAACCTGCACAATATCCTACTTTAAAGTGACAAGCAATTTCGATTTAAAAATGCTAAAAACACTTGGTTTCTCAGATGCTGTATAACTCTATGATAATGATAAATTATCGACTTGTATCTCACCTGTATATTCTATATAGTTTTAAGACCTTTTAGTACGTTAAGCGCATGTGATAACTACTCGTGAAATAGAATATAAAGATGAAGATACCGTTTGCAAAGGATTTATTGCATACGACAGCAGTTCATTACATCCTCGTCCTGGTGTGATGATAGCCCATGATTGGGTGGGGCGGAGCAAGAGTGTTTGTGATAAAGCAATACAACTTGCTGCTCTGGGGTATGCAGGTTTTGCTATTGATATGTATGGCGACGCACGGTTTGGTAATGATAAGGCTGAGAGAAGGGCGCTGATGGCACCTCTGATGCACGATCGCAATAAATTGGTTGCCCGTATATGGGCGGCACTAAATGCTTTAAGTCAACAGCCTTTTATCGATAAGGATAAAATTGGCGCTATTGGTTATTGTTTTGGTGGATTATGTGTATTGGATCTGGCACGTTCTGGCGCTGATATTAAAGGTGCGGCCTGCTTTCATGGATTGCTCTCTGAGCCAGAAGAGATAGTTAGAGTGCCTGTTAATGCAAAAATATTGATTTTACATGGCTACGATGATCCCTTGGTCAAACCGGAAGCGATAGCTCAATTTGCCCTGGAAATGAACCAGCGTAAGGCCGATTGGCAAGTGCATATGTATGGTCATACCCAACATTCGTTTACTAATCGCGAAGCTAATGATGATGAGATGGGGCTCCATTATAATGAATGCGCTGATCACCGTTCCTGGCAAAGTACACTGGATTTTTTAAACGAGATTTTAAATTAAAGGCTAAGCAGTTTGATTGCATTATTACGCAGCAAATCGTTTTTTCGCTGCTCGGGCAGACTCGCTTCTTGAAAAAAACGCTCTGAAAAATCAACCCAGTTGAGAATATCCATTTGATCTGTTTGTCCAAGATCAGAACTATAAATTACTCTGGGAATTGCTGATAACACTTGAGTAAAATCTTCCTTGCTCTGATGCCCCAGAAGATAGGTCAGTGCTGTTTGTTCTATCCATATAAATTTATGGTGTGCTAATTCCATTAAGTCATGAGCATTTAAGCCGGTTAGGGGATTGGCAGGTTGATTCAGTAATAAACTATTAACCTTTAATTGGATACAAGCATTTACCAGCTCATAGAGCTCTTCTTTTGAGGCATGGCCTGTGGAGAGAACAATCGGATAATCATTGGCCATCTTCAATAAATCAATTACCTCTTTTCGCAGGTGGTTGTTGCTATCAAAAATAGTTTCACTGTTTAGAGTATGTTCTTTTAATTCAGGATGAACCAGTACTCGAGATAATCTGGATTTAATTGTTCTGCCGGTTATTGTTGGTAAGTGAACAATCATTTTAGCTGCAATTAAAGGATGATATTCACCGAGCGCCTGCATGACTACCCTATAGTCTATTCCTCCGGCAATATGGTTTAGCACTAATGATGGTAATACCGGCAAGCCCGATTTCTGGGCCAGTGATGCCTGAATACTGGTAGCTCCCAAATGACTTTTTAGGACTATCAATCCCTTTATTGATTGATACAGTGTGCCTGCTTCAAGGGCATCCCAACGACGCAGATAGAGATCCGGGTTTGCATGATAATGAATATCAATTAATTTATAATCAGTAAGTTCATGCAAAATAACACCTCATTGTTTATCACCTTCCCATGGCTTTTCATAATGAAAATCTGCTCTGGCCTGTTCCAGAGTGCTGCCTGATTTAATTGCGGATTTAATCTTGTCCTCAGTGGCTCTGATATTGTGTATTTTAACTAAAATATCACTGATCATATTTTGGGGGATGACTAAAACCCCGTTATCATCGGCACAGATAATATCTCCAGGATTAATGGTTATATTATTAATATGCAGTGAGCATTGCTCATCGGTTTTGTAAACGCGATTTTTTCCTGAACGCATATATACTGCATTGCAATAAACCGGATAATTTAGAGCATGTATCAATTCTACGTCACGAGCAGCTCCATGAATGACCGTTCCTGCAATCTGTTTGTGCTGCGCCATTTGGGTCAAAATTTCTCCCCAGACAGTACAATCAACTCTACCGTTATTGTCTATGACTATAATGGAGTGTGGGGGCACTTTATCAATGTAGTTTGCTGCGTTTTTAAATGTTGATGGTTGTTCTTCATATGGGGCGTATTGAATTGTATACGCCGAACCAATCAGTTTGGTTCCAGGAGACAAGGGCTTTATATGAAGTAAGGCTCCTTCGATACCACAGGCATCAAGTGCATCTGAAATTTCACTAGTACTGAATTTTTTTAGCTGTTCGATTTGTTTTGTCATTGAGTCGGTCACAAGTATTTGTTTTTTGTTTATCTCATTATTCTTCCTCATCAATGACGTAGAGTTTTGCTTGTTGGCTGCTTGGATGCATTGCTCGATGATTTCGTGAGCCATTTCTATGGTACTGCTCTTGCCTCCAAGATCATTGGTAATAATACGTCCTTCTTTTATCACTTTTTCGACGGTTGCTATAATTTGGTTGGCTTGTTGTTTAAAGCCAAAATGATCTAATAACATGCTAATGGTGAAAAACATGGCGCTTGGGTTGGCACTATTTTTTTTCATTTTTGGTCCACTACCATGAACCGGCTCGAAATAACTCCCTTTTAAGCCAATGTTGGCACTGGGGGCAAAACCTAATCCCCCCATTACCCCGGCAGCGACATCAGACAAAATATCACCAAACATATTTTCTGCAACGATAACACCAAATTGCTCAGGCCTTCTGATCATCCATAAGGCCACGGCATCAACATTTAAAATATCGGCATGGATCTGGGGGTATTGACTGGCTGTTTCTTCAAAAAGTTCTCGAGCAAAGGCGCTGCTTTGACGCAGCACATTGGGCTTGTCTGCAAAAGTGACTCGGGGGAGCTCATGTTGGTTTGCATACTCAAATGCAAACTGGAATAAGCGCATTAATCCCGCTTTGGATTGGAGACGTAGTGCACAACTCAATTCATGAGCTGGAGTAGATTGCCATTGCGGTTGTTCATGCAATAGGTTGATTATAGGCTCTGGGGGCGGATAGTAATCAAAACCGGCATACAGTCCTTCCGTATTTTCCCGGATGATGCAAAAATTGAACTTCTTCTCGTCGCTGGTAACGGAAAAGCAAGGCCTTACGTTGGCAAAGAGATCTAATTGCTGACGTAATTGAATAATCGGGGATACATATTGGGAGTGGTTTTGTAATTCTGCAGCCAATTCTTGTTGGGCTTCGCGCATCGGTTTGCTGGTTATCGCACCTAATAATACCGTGTCTGTTTCTGATATCAGTTGCCAGGTTCGTGCAGGCACAGGAGTTCCTTCCTTTTTCCAGTAAGGCCAGCCTATGTCCCCATAATGTAGTTCAATCGGGAGATGCAGGGCTTTAAATATTGGCAGTGCCGCTTTTGTTACTTCTGCTCCAATACCATCACCGGGTAATACGGCAATCTTTAGTAATTTGCTAGGCATTTAAGGCCTCTCTGATCGCCTTTTGGCAATACTGGGGATTATCCCTGAGCATGCGCATTCCAGCTTCAGGTACTTTAAGCAAGGTGCCTGTATTCGGTTTAATGACGTTGTCTTTATTTACCAAATGAGATTGCTCGCCAATTAAATGAAGATGTTTGTTGGTATTGGTCTTTAATATCGGTGTGGAATCTGTTTCCAGCACACGGGCTAACCCATAGATGACTCTTTTTGCTGCGTGTTCATGATTGAACGAATGAGCAGGTTGCAGGGGTATTTCATTGGGATAATAAACATATTGATAAAGGGTATGCAGTGCCTGGTCTACCTGATTTCTTGTACAAAGAGCGATTACCTCCTCCAATTTGTTCGCCAGGGTGCTGTCGGCACAACTTGGGGTGGAAAATAATACTACGGGCTTATTTAGATCATTAAATAAAGAAAAGCATTGCTGTAATATGACACCGCCAAATGAAAATCCAAAAAATGCATCATAGTGAGGAAGGTCTGAACGTAATTTTTTCTCCCATAAACGATAGTAATCTGTTTTAGATACATCATCCATTATGGATAGGCTGTCTATCGGATGAATCGTGTACTCATCTTCAAGAAAAGATAAGGGGCTGATAACTGATTCTATATATGATGGATCTGGGGTATCAGGGGTTAGAACCATTATTTTCTTTTTTGCCATTGTGACCTCATATTGATATTTCGATAAAGCGATGTTTTATCTGTGCATGCAGTGCATGTTGTGCATTACATTTTTTGATTAAATAGCTTAAGATCTGCTGTTGAAAAATCGGATATGCCTCTTACAAATTCATCCATTTCAATGGCCTCGTGGCCAATGTTTAAAGCATGACGAACATAGTTTGATGCAGTTAATACTGATTGTAAATCGTATTTTTTTATGTTGTTGGCATGTAAACAGGCAATAAAAAACTCAGTTTTTAAGTTCCCTGTCCCTTTGCCCATACCAGCAAGAGATGCATCGACAAACTGAACTCCGGCATTCATTGCTGCTAGTGCATTGTATTGAGCCAGCCCAATATTATCATGAGCATGAAAACCAAAAGGAATCATGTAGTTGCTGGTGTAGCGTTCATAAATTGCCTGGATGCGATGCGGCAAAATACTGCCATTTGAGTCAGCAAAGTAGATGATGTCAGGCTTATATTTGCTGACTTTATCCACTACCTCATCCAGTTCTTCATCCGAATAATAAGTCATATGGATGAAATTTGCGGAAACCGGCAAGTTTAATTTTTGCGCCAGCTCTATTACTGGTATGGCTTCCGGCAACCCATTTTTTGCTATACATATCCGTAATAAACCGACACCATACTCTATTAACTCCAATAGATCTGCTTCGTTGATGTTATTAGGATGAGCCATAACCGCAATAGTTGATTTTTTTATTAAGGATTGGCAAATAAGGAGATAATCTTTAGTAGATAATCCTGCTCGGCCGATGCCGTCGATGGGGTGTAGTGAACCATTTCGGTAGCCTATTTCGATGTAATCGATTCCTGAATTATCTAAAGGCAGCAGAATATTCTGTAAATTCTCATCCGTAAAATGAAAGTTTGTCCGATGTCCACCATCTCTTAAAGATGCATCAAGTAGTTGAACTGAATTCATTGATTTACCTCTATTTCCTTTTCTCTCATCACTCTAATTATAGTACTTTTACCTATGATGATCATGAAAATCGGGAATTAAATGAGGCAATGTTTATTTCGATGAATATTTATCCAAAGAGAACTTAGGGAATTAACCAATAAATGATGCCTAAAGCCAGCAATACAATTGAGGTTCTCAGGTAAAACGAAAGATATTTATTTTTATAAAGAGAATACAAATAAGCAACAGGGTGTTTCAATATAAAGGAACGCATCATTTTTCTGGT
>NZ_CALMPD010000266.1 GCF_937871865.1 uncultured Legionella sp. | reverse complement strand
GCTGTTGAGATCCTTTTGGGATAAAGCAGTTAATTCTTCCTGGGAGAACTTCTTCGGTAACGCGATTAGAGAGTCGAAATCTTCTTTTGTTGCTTTCTGAATGATACCGGTCAAAGAGTGTCGTTCAAGAGCTGGTTTACCCAAAAATGCCAAGAGTTTCAATGATAATTTAGTACTCATCTTCGGAAAATAATCTACAAACAGCTTGTTTAGTTCTCTTGAGCTATTTTGTCTTTGCCCAATGTTTATCATCTGTTCCATGCAGTGTTCCCACTGTGCACTATTGTCATTTAAAGCCAGTATTTTACAAGCCAGTTGCAATAAAACAAATTGAGGAATTCTATCTCTCTGGAGAATAACTGAGGCTGCATTCAAATCAAACGTTCTATGACTAATTGCTGAATATAATACATGTTCATCTGTTTGATTATGAGTAATCAGAGCCAGTAACACATCATAGCCAATAGCGGGAATTCTGCTAATATCTTCTAAATGAGTAGAGTCTATTGCTTCGGTATTGTTTAACAAGATCAATAATTCACTATTGGATAAAATATTGTATTGCAAAAGATAGCGAGCGGATAATTTGGGGTGCATCAACAGTCGTTGCCGTATTTCCGGGGTTGCCGACGGATGATTGTAAACAAAGTTCATTGATTCTTTATTTACGTGATTGGTTAGTAGTTCATTAAAGTGCTCTTCATTTAAAGGGAATGCATTGAGTTCCTGATGAAGAAAATGCCCTTCGCGAATTAAAGGATTACTTAATAACAGCATTAGCTCATGATCTGTCGGTGTTTTGCTGCGCAAAATATCCGATAATATGGCTTTGGGAACCAAGGGGTGCTGCAATAGCTGTTCTGTGACTCGTGAGTTTACTGCTGGATGATTATGGATTCTTTCCACCGTTATTTCAATTTCACATGTAGCAAGTATTATTAATAGATGATCCTCAGTGAGCTGACTATGTTGAAGCATGGCATTACGTATTGCTTCGTTACAGGCAGGATGACGCAAAATCAAAAACAGTTCATCCTCTGAAAAATTAGTGTATCGCATAAGATTTAAAATAACCTTTGGCGAAAGAAGAGGATGTTGCAATACATCTTTCCGTACTTGGGGAGTTGCGGCACGATGGTAATAGATGTTTTCAAGCAAATCCTGTTTCTGGCAGTCTTTAAGGATCGTGCTTAAATGGTTTTCTTTTATATTCCCTTTTTGTAATATGGCTGCGCGAATGGTGTTATCACAAGCTGATGGGTTTTTTAATATTAATGACACGTTGTCATCAGACAGGGTGATGTAATTATTGGTTAAAGGTAATAACATATATGGTGTCAGGTTTGATGATTGCAAAAGTGTCTGACAAGCCTGGTCATCAAAAGAGCTATGCAGATAGATCCTCGATAAAAAATCCTCGTCTTTATTAAAGGTATGGATCATTGCCAGGAGCACTGTTTGGGAAAGCTGTCCTTTTTCTAAAATTGCATTAGCAATTCCACGTCCACGATATTCTTTTATACCGGGATTATTTATTAACAGCATTAACTCTTCATCATTTAATTCGTTGCATCTTACAATCCTCTCCATTGAATACACAGAAAGCTTATTGTCTCTCAAAATTTGTTTTCGAAGTTCCGGATTAGCTGCTGGGTGAACAAAGAGATGCTCCAGATGAGTGCTGTTCACAGCAGGGTGTTGCATTATCTTGAGTAGCACTTGTGCATCGCTATTTTTTTGAGCCAGTATGCCTAAAATGGTCAAGGTCTTGATTGTGCTATCATGCTCTAAAATCTTTAATAATTGAGCGTTGGAATATACATTTGTTTTCAATAAACGTTCTAATATTCCAGCACTTAGACGAGGATCAGCAAGGATTGCATCCTGAACTTTTATTGATGAAGTTTCATAATTTGCTAAATGAAAAAATGCATCTTCATAAGGCGCATTTTTCAGAAGAAGCAATAGTTGCGATTCGGTTAAAAATGGTTTCCTGATTAAGGCCAGAAATACGCTCTCATCGAAATTCATTTGTTCCATAAACTTATCAATGTATTCACTGGTGGTACTGGCTTTTGTAAGTTCTAATAATACGGAACTGTGGAGCTCATTTGATATCTGAAGGATTGGCATTATTAAATGCTGGGTAAAGTTAGGGTTTTTAATAATGGCGTTGAGGAGATCCTTGTATGGATTTATGGTATTGATAAGAGCTATCAGCTCCTCTTCCGACTCAGCATTATCAGCTGTATTCAGGAAATATCTATTAAAAATATTCTTGTCTTTCAATGCAGGGTAGGTGCTCAAGAGATTTAACAGGCGTACACTGTGTGCGGATATCTCTTTAAGTCGCTCAGAATCCATGAGTTCCCCTCTATGTTGCAAGGGTTCACAATTAGATGACTTATAGAAGTCTTTAAGTGTCATGCCTATGCATGATTCAATAGGTTTCGTTATGGTGGACAGTGAATTATTTATTGAATTATTTATAAGAACTAAGAACGGGACATCACGTGATAAAAGACCTGTTTGTGTCTGCGTTGTAATCGTATCTATTACTTTTTTTAATGAGTTCAACTGCTTTACATGAGCATCAATATACATGAGACTGTTCATGGGCAAGCCGAACTTTTGCTGTAATTCCACAATTTGAATGTCTTTGTTTTCCCAATGTTCATTCACATACAGAAATGCATTGGCCAGTTTTTGATATTCTACAGATTGCGCAGGCAGAATCTCGGGGTAGAGCTCTTCCCAGTTAAAATGAGTCAGATCTACAAAGGCATGCTTGGCAATATAAGTAAATCCCTCTGATTTGGCCTGAGTTAGTGCAGTTTTCAATTGGTGAATATGCGCCTCACTACCTGGACGATAGGGGAGTAGATTTTTCTCAAAAAATTCAAGCTTTACTTCTGGTAGAATATTAAGCCACAATAATCCTGTATCCTGATTTGTCAGGCTGGTAAATTCTCCATTGAAAAAACGAACCTGTTCACGCAGCTCCTGATATCCAGGATCTGCAGTAATATCAGAGGGTTGATTGCCCACAACTACAGTATCCTGTGTTGTTGCAATCCAACTATCAGGCACATTCCAAATCCGAGCACCAAGTTCTTTTGCTTCTTGAGGCGTAACGATCATTGCGCGTATCTGCCCTTCGTGACGCTGGTACCAAACCAGAAATACAGGCTTTAAAAATGCATCAACGCATTCTTTCTGAGCTGAATAAGTCATGGCGTAGTTTTTACTTCCATAGAGATTATCCGAAAAAATGTCCGGAGATTCGCCATTTTTTGCACATATTTCATTCAAACGAAAAGAACGTTCTTTAACATGAGCAGGATTTTCAAAAAAAGTTGCATATTTATAATAGTAGGGCCAGTCTTTGCTATATGTTGCCTGTTGTCGAGGATCATAAGTCTCATTAAGAGTTAACATTTCTATTTGAACTTCTTTTTGTACTTCTTTTTGTATTTCGACTTCTGCATTAAAGGATTTATCCGATGCATCGTATTCGGCTAAACAAAAGGGGATGGCCTTAATAACAATGTTCTCTAATTCAAGAGACATTTTTTCAATATCTTCAGCAAAGGGAGGCATCGATGCTGATTTAAGTCGAGTCATCCACAGTTTTTGCATTTGATTTTTATAGTGACCAAGAATGCCGGCTATTGCCTGTTTTTTATTAATGCCGCCATAAAGTGCAAAAAGATCCAATGATGGCTTGTCTTCAAAAAGAGGTCTGAAGAATTGAGTCAACGCTGCTTTTTTCTCAGCATCTTCTGAAGGTAAATCCTGAATCAGGTTAATAAATTGCCGGCGAATATGATTTCGCATTTGGCCTTGGGCCGCAGCTGGGGCATCTGCAGTAACAGCCTGCTTGTCATTTTTCTTGAATTGCTTACCCAATTCATCTAGGGTAATGCCCTCCATTCGAGAAGGAACAACGAGTTCAATGGTCTGGTTTAAATCTAATTCTCTTTCCCTCATCGCTCCTTGTTCAAATTCCTGCATGCCTGTTTTATCATCAACAAATGCAATCGCATGAGCTTTATTGAATTGTTTGATATCCGTACCTGTGGTATGAATTTGATCAAAAAGAGTAAATCGCTCCTCAGGGGCAGTGTCGAGCAGACGATTTAGCTCATTAGTATCGCTGGTTCCCAGTACTATAGATTGATCTGGTTTATTCACATCTATAGCACATAAAATCTGGTCTTCATTAAAATAAAGAACCTGTTTTACAGGGTTACTAAAATGCATTGGATAGGCTTTTATATAACGCGCTGTTTGTTGAGCTACTTCATAATTATTAACACCAGTAAAAGCACCTCTGATGTCTATAAAAGCACGTGTATCTTCGCGTGTTTTTGAACGGGACAGTACGTCGCGAATAAACTGATACGTTTCCTCATTATCACAGCTGGAAATGGCTGTATTTTTATTTCGAATGACTTCAAAAATATAACCATCAGTACCCAGGGAAGGGGCTTTATCATAACTTAGTCGTTGATGATAAGCATTATCGTTTAACGGAGGAGTACCTGATATTCCTTGTACACTCCGGTACTGAGCGGCATGATTGAAATTATCACTGGATAGAATACCGCTGTCCTGCGTGATTTGCCTTAAAGAAAACTCCCGCAGAATATCAAACATGAAGGGACGATTCGATTGAAGGTGTTGATGCAATTGATTCATTTGCTCTGAGTTTTTGCTATCAAGCTGGCTAAATCGAATGCCTAATTCCTGGGTTAAAAGCATAAAGCCTTTTGCTGTTGGGGTGTCATCGATACCTGGTTTTTGATCACTCTCTGGGGATACGGGGAAATTGAATAACTCTTCCCGAGCCAATGCTTCCCATTCTGTAATGCGCTCAATAAGTTGGGCTTTGCTAATGCCTTTTAACAACATCATTTGAATGGTTTTATTGATTGCTTCAAGTTCATCCTGATAACGACTGCGTTCATTGGGTACGTTGGTTCCAGCATATGGAATTGCCAGCGTCTTCTCTATTGCATTTAAGTCTTTGCGTTTCGATGCGCCATAATGCTTGCCCAATATCTGGCTTAGAGTTTGAGGAAGGCGTACATTAATTTCCTGCTTAAAGAGTCCTAACGCGGCTTGAGTCTCTTCATCAGCGCCAAGAACTGATGCGGGCATTGTTGTGGCATTGTTAGTCAGGTACGCAATAAGTTCTTCCCGTGCTTCTGCTCCGTAACGGAGGACTGACTGAGTGACGAATTCTTTTAAGGGGCTATTCTGATCGGTAATCAGTTTTTTGGCCAGATCTGTTTTAAATGGAGTCCAGTCATAATATTCATCGAATGAAGGGGCTTCTTTAATAATCTTCATATCAATAAAACTGAACAGTGCTGTAACATTTTTAATCAGTGATGAATCTATTGGTTTAGGAGTACCAAAATTATAATTTAGCTTTTTCTTAAGTGATAAACCCAGATGGACTTCATCAATGATGCAATCAGTATGGTGACGGAAAAGATTGGTGATTTTATCGCACCAATAGACTTGTTGTTTCCATTCTTCAGTGGGTTTTTCTTCTGAGAGCAACAGTTCAAGATATTTTAATTCTAGTGATTGAACAGCTTCTCCAGTAGTTACCAAATAACTTCTCGTGTTCATTATTTCAATAAACAGGTTATAAATCTGTTCTAAGCGTTGTGCAGAACAGTCACTGTCGCGATCGAATTCAAAACGATAAGCTCGTTTGCCAAATAATCGTTGTGAGGTACTGTTTAAATCAACATGGTTTGTTGCCAAAAGAGCTTTAGGTACTTCCACCACTACCAGGTTATCGCCTTGAGCTTTTTTCTCAGCGAGTATTGGGAGAATTACTTTTGATTTCCCGCCACCCATGATAATTTTTTCGATAATTTCATTAAAACGGGTATCATGTTCCGGAGTTTTCAGTAAGGCGCGTAATGCACTGCTTTGTCGTTTACGCAAGAGAACTTGCTCTTCATGCTGCAGAATCACGATTGATGGTTCATTCAAGCCAGGAATTTCTGTTCGGGCAAGTACGTCAAGGGCTTGGGCTGCAACACTGGAATCATCTGTTGCCAGTGCCTTCAGCAGATCTGAGTGGGCTCTTTTAAGGGATTGGTGCTGGATACCATGTACTAGTGCTTTATGAATTGCATTATGTAAACGCTGTGCGTTGTTCAGGCTTAATCCTGTCTTTTCAACACTATAGGCAAAGTCTGCTTTTAAGTACAGTGCTAAAAGATCAGATTGAGTTAATGTTGGTCGTGCCTTTGATTTTTTCTCAATAGCCCACTGTTTCGCTTTTTTAGATTCTTCCGGGCCTTGATTGGCTAGAGCAAGAGCCTCTTGCCATGATTTTTCAATTTTTACTTTAAGAATAGGCTCGGCTTTTGCCGTTGCTTTACTTAACGCATTCATTATTGAATTATTTTGAATTAAATCCTGAGCAAGTTCGCGTTTTTTTTGCTCAGTTTTAAATCGAATTATTCCTGCCTGTTCTTCGATATCAAACGTTTTATCTAAATCTTCATCAAGCGTTTTTGCTAACTCATTAAGTTCATTGTCACTATCAAGTTCCAGTTTATTGTATTCTTGAATCAGGCTCTTTAATTGTCCATTGGCTCTGGAGTCGAGGTGTTTTTCGATTTTTGTCTGAGCAAGTAATGAAGGTAATTCTTTGCCGGTTGCTTTTAGGGGGGCGTGTTCAGGACGTGTCCTTTTGGCCATAATTTGTTCTGGTGTTGCTAAAATATCTTTGTAAACGTCTTTCGCCTGATAAACAAGTAATGGATTGACATGGCGATACCTTAACATTGTAATTAATTCGATAAATTTATAGGTGTTGTTATGGAAAACATGTTCATTACCAGGAGTTAATAGTCGATACAGTACATTACACAGTAATGGTATATTGGATTCTTGGTCTTTTAAGGGGATGTGGCGTTTCGCAATCAGTGTGTCAGAGCAAAAATCATAGAGTTCTTTGCGTTGCAGTACCTCTTTAGAAGTGGCAATGCTCAAAAATATGGGAAAATTCATAATAAATTCATCATCACTCATTGTTGAGGATAATGAATTAAGTGCTGGTTGAATATGTAAAGGGGTTATTATTGTTGAGCCTGGAAGTTTATGCATCCAGGTGTCCATATTGGATATGGTGGCTGGTTTTAGGTGGCCCTTTTTAATAACACAATCCTTTGCTTCCGGGAAATCCAGATTTAAAGGAATCTGTTCCAGCTCTGATGATTTGGCTGTTACAGGCTTTAAGCGTGCCAGATTACTCTGTATTAATTTTAATCGTTCATTATCCGCTTGCGTCAATGATTTATCAGCAGTTTGTTTTGCGAGCAGCGCTTCTTGTTCCTCAAGCAGTGATTCCAGGCTTAAGTTAAGCCATTCGAAGCCTAACGCACCTTGAGGGGCATTATTTTGATGATAATAATTTAATAATCGTTTTCGTTCCAAAGAGGATAGTGTATAGGTGTGTTCCAGATGGCGATTCATGGTTTGTAAACGAGTGAATGATTGGTAGATGGTCTTTGGAAGAGAGGTCTGGAATTGTTCCAGAGCTTCTTGTTCCAATGAGCCATATAAGGCATTCGCTGTGCCATCTAATGATAATGAGTTTGTTTTTGTTACATGGATAGGTCCATTTTGGGCGATGTAATCACACAACAGACTGCTTGCCTTCAGTTGGCATGCCACATAAGGCGGTGTGCTTCTTATCGGGTCGTTTTGTTCGCGCGCACTGCGTTCACCAGGTAGAATATGGGGCATCTGGTTACTGATCCAGGATATAAATTGTAACTCAGACGGATCTCCTGTTAAGCCCCCAAAGCGGGTGGTACACTCTTCAAGGGTTTTCCACGCTTTTTCGGTTTGATTGGTTGCCATGTATATGTATGCCAAATAAAGAGCATCTGCTGCTGAATCGGCTATAGGCTCACCGTTTTTTAGCTGAAACTGTACATGGCGTTCGCTATTTGGATAGTGCCATAAGGGTTTTTTCTTGGGGGGAGAATTCTGCCAGTGGTCTTCAAGGCGAGCATCTGCAATTGTTCCTGAGATATCATGTTTTAGAGGATAGAAATCGCTTGTTTGTGCATTATCTTCTGTAGCATAAAATCGGGCAACTGGAACCATATAATGTTGTTGTTCTTTACTTGCCAGAACAATCCCGGCAACAGAAGGATGAATGGGAGAGGGGATGTCAACAACTTGCTCACCAGTTTCTTTATTGAATAGAGTTCCTTGCCGTTGTTCGAAAGAAAGATTGTAACGAGGGAGTTTTATTAACGAATCTGAAAAGGCCGATTTTGCAGAGCTTAATTGAAATTTTTTACTTTCCATATTGTTAAGTAACGGTGTTTCTTTTTTTGTTAATTGCTCACCAGTCTCAAATCCTTTTTCGTCCAATACCTTAATCATGCCATATTTTATTACATAAACAGGAACATTGTTCTGGACTACTAAGCCATCATATGGGGGGGCTACGGTGCACCACAGATTCATCGTCCCGTCTTTTAGGATAGGGGGGAGTTGGGTTGCTAAGGGTTGCAGGTTTTGGTTAGCCTGCCGGGCTTCATGATCTGTAGATAATGCTTGCAGTTCATAATTGACTTTATTTCCCTCGATAGTCCAGAATTTCTGAACCGTCAATACATTTTTTTGGCAGAAAAGACGTACTTCCTGGTGTTCATCAGGGAGAACTATATAATCCTCATTGGCGGTCATAAGGCATTCTTTTACGTTCTCTAGTCCTAATTCTTTAATTAATGGATGATTTTGAATAGCCAGGGGCACACCACTTCGTGCCAGGCCTTGCTCGTACATTTTTCCTTTTAATGCATTAAATTGATAATTAGCATTGGTTTTCGTATTTAAAACAGTGAATACGGGAAAGTCACCACTGATCATAATCTCTTGTTCTGGCTGTTTTGCTATCTTCTGGATTGTTGTTTTAATCGTCTGAGTTAATTGTTCTCTTGGTTGCTTTTGAATAATTGATTGAAAATGAGCCGCTGTGCGATCTACCAGTATGGTGTGTGCTTTATCTTCAAGTATTAACGGATTGGTATGACTATTGATGTAATTATAAGCTTGGTAAGCTCGAGTCATCAGCTCTTTTGATTGTTCTCCCTGTTCCATACGTGCTACAAGATTGAGAAAGAGGTATTGTTGTAATACGTAGGTTATTTCTGGTTTGTTCTCAAGGGATAGTTGCTTTTCCAGATCATTCTGAATTGTTTTTAAACGAGCAAGCCCTGCAGGTTGTTTATTTAATAACATATAGTGACTGACAAGAAAATCCAGCCGCAAAAACAAAAGCGAATTATGTTGATGTTGCCCATTCAGGGAGAAAAATTTGAGGCCTGTTTTTAAAAAAGCATCAAATTGTGGCAAAAATTCAGGTTTTGATAGGGCCTTAAGTAAAAGTCCTGGCTGGAATATGTTTGCTTCTATATAACGTTGATTGGCTTCTTCTGACAGTTTTTCAATGTTTCGTTTAAAATAATCCAGCGTCAGCGCTATTTGCAGCGTTGGTTCACTTCGCAGATGTAAATAATCTCGGGCGATAATATCTGCTTGGGTAACATGACGTGTTTTTTGTTTCTCGTCAGAGGTTTGTGCTGGGTTTAATTGAATCTGGTTTGCTGTTTTAGGGGTAATTGGGCGCACAAAACTACTTCTGCTGGATATATCTGCATTCAAGGCATCTTTTGCTGGTGAGTCATTTAAGGGATATTTTGATTTAGGTAAATCAACTAATAAGTTTTCATAAGGTACAAATGAGGGAAATAAGGGGGTCGATACACGAAACTTTCCACGCTCAATAGCTAATCTAAACCATACCGTATCTAAATATTTAACCTCATAAAAAGGAGCAATTGCTTTTCTTAGTTTTGATTCATGCTCTATATGAGTAAGCACCTTTTGGATAATCGGTTCGTATTTTGCGTCAAGCGGGTTTAATGATTTATCTTTATGATACTGTTCTATCATAAAGAGTGCTTTTAGCCCTGATTTTCTGATTTCCTGATGCAGTTCTCCAGCATTCGTACTGAATTTTTTGTCATAAAGGAGACTTAATTCTTCATTTAATACTGGTTCTGACTCCACCAACTGTTTCAAAAACAAATGATACTGAGTAAGATTTTGATAAGATGCATTGTTATTGCGTGAGTGCAACTCTTGGAGCAGTTGATCAATAATGGGATTATTCGTGGCGTAAAAAGGATTTCGTTCCTGATTGCCGAGCATCGATTTCATCATCGCATCAGAAAATGGCTTAAACGAAGGAGTATTGTTATTTAACGAGCTCATGTCATGAACATCTATCTGCAGGCTTATAATACTTAATAGCATCAAATTCATTGCGGGAATTTGTTCTTTTTTAAGCCAACTATTTTGTAGGTTCAGTAATAATGTCTGAATATCTGTGAGGCGATTTTTTAAAAGTCCAAAATCGCTCATGTCAGCAAATTCGCGGTAAAAATTAGGATTGTTGGGTATAAGCGGTAACTGTAGAATAAGATGTTCCAGATAATTATATTGGGCTGCTGGATCAGTAATTAAATTAATATTTGCAATCGCTTCATTAAGATTCTTTAACAAATCCTTGCCATCCCCCAAATTAATGGGCGAGGCCAATTTTTGGCCTTTGTACTGTTGATCTAGTTGCACCTTGGGACTTATACTTTTACCGGTATACACTTGCAGTGAAAAAACATCCTTGGGCGCATTGACGGCTTGTTTTGGTATGTCAAATGGGGTTGTTTTTAATTTTATTTCCAGTGCAGAAATGTTTTTAAGTTCTTTTTCTATTCGCTGGTCTGAAAACAGCCCGGGAGTATTTAAGATTTTTAAATTGTTCTCAATGGCCAATCTTATTTGATGAGCCACAGCTGGATTATAAGGCTGTTGTTTTTGGAGGCAGGCATCAGCGTATTCATACAGAGCATGCTGTTTGAAATCAAAGATAAATTCCTGATACTTTTTTTCAGTCGAGGTTAATATTTTAATCATTTGATGGATGCAGCGTTGTGAACAGGTACCTGATAACTGTCCTCCGGTGTATGCATGCTTGGGAATATCCTTGCTCGCATCAATCTCAGAACCCTTAATGTAACTGATAGTTGGAAAAATCTCCTCATAAAGGACTTTTTCGTCAATAGGCTTATTTCTTTCTTGTTTTGATACTGGAAGCCTGGCTTTAAGGAGTCGTTCAATAAAACGAATCAGTTCTTCTTTGCTTTTAGCTGAGGTGACGCTGGGAACATGCCAGGATTTTGTAGGATTATATAATTCTTTTTCCTTATTTGATTTTTTTGCATGATAATTAAGACCAGCACCAGCATTTACTGCGGAAAATTTAAAACCATCAGCGTGAGGGCTAAACTCATAAACCATTGCGTGGCCACCATTACTGCTGTGCCATCCTCCTGGAATTAATATTTTGCTGTCTTCTTTCATGTTCATAACATCTTCTGCTATCTTGCGAGCCAAATCATCGACTTGTTGAGCAGAAGAGTCAGAATCATGGTGCATTGCTTCCAATTTTTGTTCAGTATCTATCAGATACTGCAATTGATTGAATAACTCCGCATATTCTGGTGGAACAGATGCTTTATTATGACTATTTGAAGAAAGGTAATTCGTTAGGTACTCTACTGTTCGGGAAAATCGATTTCCTTGTAATTGAAATGTGCCAGCTAGAGATGAATCATTTTCAATGTGAGCAAATAGGTTCGCGTCAATAGTCATATTTATGTTTAAATTATGAGATTATGGGGTAATTATAGGGCAGTGTGATTTTAAAAGAAATGCTTTGGTGTGATAACAGGTGCTTTTTGTCGAAATTAATGCAAAATCTTCTTTTTTTGATAATTTTGTTAATAAAACCTTAAGTTTAGGGCATGATTTAAGCATAAATTGCTTCTTGGATGAGAATTAATTGTTGCTTTAAAGAGGGATATTTTGTCGGGTCAAAGATCCGAACAATGATATGAGTATTTATTTAAGTGAACGAGAATTATTAAATTCGATATCAGATAATTCTGAAAGCTGTTGTTCAAAGCTGTAGGCTGGTTTCTTTTTTTCTACATGCAATGGTTTATTTTCCTGAATCACACTTGCTTTTGCAGATCCTCCCAGAAGACTTAATTTTTTAATACTGTCATAGGGAAGGGTTGATGCTTTTTTATTTTCTTGCCATCGTTCCAGACTTTGTTCATCACTGTCAAACACTTTGTACCTTGATACATTCTCTAAATAGTCTTCATTTTTTTTTCTATCAGTGACGGTATGAGGGTTTCTTTTGATAAATTGTGCTTGACGGATTCGTTTGTCTTTAATTGCCCGAGATTCTTTTCCACAAAGAGTATCCAGATTATGAACGTGTAGCAGTTTACTTTGGAAGGAATCATGTCCGTGGACATAGGTAATGGAATAGCCATTTTTAAAAGCAGGTCTTGCGAAATCAGTTTCTTTTGTTTCTTTCCATCTATTCCAGGTGAAATAGATTAATGGCCAGTAGGTTTTTTCATCGGTGCTCATATTCGTTTTATCTATTATTAGATCATTTTCAAATAAGGTATGTAAAATATTCTTATTGGCGTACTCCTGGATTTTCAGATTAATCTTATCAATGCTACCTGCCAGGGCTTCTTTAGTTGAATCAGCGTAAACTATTCCTAAATGTTCTGCGACTAATCGAATGCTGTCAAACTCAACTGGAGCATGGGTAAACAAAGTGATTCCTTGTTCACTCAGGCTGTAATCAATTAATTTCAAGTTTGGTTTGTAACTGTTCTCGATTAAACGACACAATTCAGTATTGTCTATAATTTCTTCTTCTATAAGTAGTTTTAGCCCCAAAAATGAAACGGCTTGATTGCTGGGAACAGTCCCTAGCGCGTTGAAGGGTAAATTATCCATGAATTGTTCGTATGCATAGATTAATTCACAACCATGATTGGATATAATATCCACTAATTGACTGTTATTTTTTTGCAGGAAATCAAATATTTTTAACGTAAAATAGTCGCAATTACCTCGATCGCCTACTTCATCGCCTATCAAACGGGACAATGTTTTATTATCATTGACGTCGAGCATCGTCATCAACTCATTGAATCCTTCAATACAACTACGAAACCGTCCTTTTAGGAGAGCTAACTGTTCTTCGTAGTGTTTTGCCTGAGGAGCGAGAACCGACATTTGTTGATGAAGCTGGGTTAATTCCTGATTCTTCTTTGTCTCATCAATTGCTGTGTGTGGGGGGGAATTGTTAAGATGTTTAATAATTCGCCATTGAATGACTTTTAATTCATCCTGTATTGGGTGCAATCCGCGATGGAGCTTAATATATATTTGCACTAATTGGCCATAGAGCTCATAATTTTCGACAAACTTCTGGTAGGCATCGTTTACATTCAGCACTTCTTTTTTAAAGGTGATTATCTGGTGGCGGAACAGAAAATGAAGGAGTTTTATCGTGTTTCCATGCAGATCACCAAGGGTAATTGAGCCCAGATTGTCCTCAAATTCATTGGGATAACTATAAATATCAATGTTTTTATTGATAATTCGGCAGACCATATTAAATCCATTTGAAAAAGCGCATTGTAGGTTAATTAGAACAATTAATACATCGTCTCAAGCCCCTTTATGAGGCGGGCTTGAGATTGATTTTAGCGTGCTTTAATAATTGAGCGATGGCTTTGGGTGTAAGGATCTTTTTCTTATTCGATAACCCACGATGGTATCAATCATCTTGGCGAACGCGCCATTACCTAGAACATTGGCACTGGTAATGACTGGATCAAACAAAATATACAAGGCTGTAATTAATGACATCATCTGAGCATTGAAGCCAAGATGTGCCTCCAGAATCGGAAGCATTACGATAATTCCTCCTCCAGGTATGGCTGCTACTGAAAATTTGGCAATAACAAAATATAAAGTGAATATCAGATAGCTGACTAATGACGGCTCTTCCATACCAAAACTTCTTAAGACTGCGTAGGCAAAAATAGGAATAGCGAAACAGTCACCAATCAGGTGAATATTGACTGTAGCAGGAATAACAGCACGTGACAGTTCTTTATGTTTCGTATTGTTTTCCACGCCCATAAGAGTTAACGGCATGCTGGCTGCACTGGACATTGTACTAAATCCACTAATTGCTGCTGGCAGCATGTTTTTGAGATCGTTTAATAAGCCTGTTACTTTGAATTGATTAAGTCCCCAAAATAACAAACTTATGTAGGTAAATTGTGCCAGTGCTATGAGGAGAAAAATTGGGGCGTAGTCTTTGATGATGACAGATACCACACCATCATATTGTAACTTAACAATAAATCCGGCAACAAAAAATGGAATAAGATACACAATCATTTTGAGTAAACCAGCTATAAGCTGGTCTGCTTTATTCGCAATTGTTTCGGCTCTTTTCGGGGTGAGTCGGGACAACAGAGCACCAAGAATAATACCAGCAAACATCGCCTTGTCGTTGGCTAACAAGCGAGGGGGTTCAAAAAACCATAAAGGGAGTAATTCCATGGATTTTTGGGGTGTAATCATAGTGAAATCAAGATGATAGATTCCTATACCCACATAATGACTAAGAAAAGTAGAAATAAAATTGGAGATGCAGACAAAAAGGAGAACAAGCCCAATAATCTGAGTTGCTTTTTTTGATAATGTAATTACCGTTTTTAACAAGAGTCCAAAGATTATGAAAGGTAAAACCAGAACAATTATGGATTTAATGCTCAAGCTGATTGAGTATAAAAACTGCTTTAACTCAAAAGGCATGATTGGGGATAGCATGACGCTGGCGAAAATAATACCCAGCAAAATAAATGGCATTCTATGAAACATAATGGTTTCCTCGAAGAGGTTGTGAAAAAGGGCGATAAATAATGTGAAACAGCAGATGAATACCGGACTAGCCGGTGGTATTGGTCGTAAAAATGGTCATGAAGGTGTTTATAAAATTCATGTGGGCAAAACCAACAAATAAAATGAATACAATGGAACAACCCTAACACATGCCTTTTTTTTAGGCAATGATTATTTAAATAAAAACGATTTAATTGCCTGCACTCATAGTTTATTACCTCAACAAGGAGCTCATAGACGCGGGCACGCGTCACTGCCATGAAGTTAAGTATTTGGCCGTCATCCTGAGCATGACGTATTTTTCAACTTAATGGCAGTTTATTAATGTATTTATTTTGTACTATGCTATAGAGAAGTCTTATTTGAGTACGCTATTGTGATTGTTATCAGAAAAAGTGCTGACCGAGGCAAAACTCATTTGGATTGGCTGTATAGTCTGCATACATTTTCATTTGCGGACTATTATGATCCTGAGTTTATGGGCTTTAGTGTTTTGAGAGTCATTAATGAAGATAGTGTTCAGGCCGGGAAGGGCTTTGGGCGACATTCGCATCAAGCTATGGAAATCATTTCCTATGTGATAGACGGGGAGTTGGAGCATAAAGACAGTATTGGTAATGGCTCCATCATACGTAAAGGTGATATCCAGTTGATGTCTGCAGGAACTGGTATTGCTCACAGTGAATTTAATCATTCGGCTACTGAACCGGTACATTTTCTTCAAATCTGGATAATACCTCAAACGCGTCTTAACGCTCCGGGTTATCAGCAACAACCGATTAATAAAGTGCCGAACCAGTTATTATTAATTGTTTCTGGCCAACAGGGTAAGGATGTAGTGAGCATTCATCAGAATGTGGATGTCTATGCTGCATTTCTTGATGAAGAACAAATGCTCAAACATGTGTTTCACCGTGATCGTTGTGGATGGCTGCAATTAATAAAAGGCACTCTGATGCTCAATGGATATCAGATGTCCGCTGGTGATGGGGCGTCAATTACTCAAGAGCAGATCGAGATTAAATCAATAAGCAATACAGAGTTTATATTATTTGATTTGCCTTGATTCATATTCAATAAGGAGCACTCTTGTTGGAATGGCAAAGAGACTGGGCTAGAAAAGAGACCTACAATGGGTAGTGTAAGAGAGCATAGTGGCGCTTATGGCATGGGAGTCGATTACGCCTACGCTATGGTTCATAAGCAAAAGCCAAGAACTCAATGGTCAGGAAAAGTGGTTAAATAGCTGATTGGATCAGGAGTTACATTATTATGGATGTTATCTTTTATAATGGCCAGTTTCATGGCCCAGGTATTAATGGTAAAAAAATAACTGCTGTTGCGATTATGAACCAACGTTTCTATCAGTTGGGCTCTGATAAAGAAATCATGGACTTAAAAACAACGTCAACCCAGGCTGTTGATTTACAGCAGAGGGTAGTCATTCCTGGACTCAATGATTCTCATATCCATCTGATTCGCGGTGGTCTTAATTTTAATATGAAATTACGCTGGGATGGAATTTCAAGTCTTGCGGATGCTTTGCTGATGTTGAAAGAGCAAGCACAGAGGACTCCTGCACTACAATGGGTTCGTGTGGTGGGCGGATGGACTGAGTTCCAGTTTAAAGAACAACGTATGCCAACGCTTGATGAAATTAATGTTGCGTCAAAATATACTCCTGTTTTTGTGTTGCATTTATATGGCCGAGCGTTGTTGAATAGAGCTGCACTTGCAGCTATTGGATACGATAAAAATACGAAAGAATTACCAGGAACCTTTATCCAACGAGATAAAGCAGGGAATCCTACTGGTATGCTTATTGCGAATCCTAATGCCATCATTCTTTATTCTGCATTGGCGCAAGGCCCCAAATTGGCTCATGCGGATCAAATTAATTCCACTTTGCATTTCATGCGGGAACTCAATCGACTAGGAATAACGAGTGTGGTTGATGCGGGTGGGGGCTTTCAAAATTATCCCGAAGACTATGAAATCATTAATCAGCTGAACCTGGAGCATAAATTAACTGTCCGAATTGCTTATAATTTATTTACTCAACGGCCAGGTCATGAATTAGATGATTTTTCACATTGGACCAGTACTACCAAATACCAGCAAGGTGATGAGTATTATCATCATAACGGTGCTGGTGAAATGCTTGTTTTTTCTGCGGCAGATTTTGAAGACTTTTTACAACCCAGACCCGAGCTGGCGCCTTCTATGGAAGAGCAATTGGAACCAGTAGTGCGATTATTGGCAGAAAACAAATGGCCGTTTCGTTTGCATGCAACTTATGACGAGTCGATAGCAAGAGCTTTAACGGTTTATGAGGAAATTCATAAAGAAATACCCATCAATCATTTAAACTGATTTTTTGATCATGCAGAAACCATCTCTGAACATTCTATTGAGCGAGTAAAAAAACTGGGCGGCGGCATTGCCATTCAAAATCGAATGGCATTCCAGGGGGAGTATTTTCTTAACCGATATGGAAAGGAAAAAACATTATATTCTCCGCCCATAAAAAAAATAATAGATGCGGATATTCCTGTTGGTATGGGCACTGATGCGACTCGAGTATCCAGTTACAATCCCTGGTTGTGTCTTTATTGGCTCACAACAGGAAAAACTGTTGGCGGCACATCGCTTTATCAGGAAGATAATATCCTTTCCAGAGATAAAGCTTTAGAACTTTATACCAAAGGCAGCGCCTGGTTTTCGAATGAGGCAACAACTAAAGGCTCCTTTTTGCCTAATCAATTGGCTGATTTTGCGGTGTTATCACACGATTTTTTTAGCGTATCAGACGAAGAAATTAAAAATATTTATTCTTTAATGACCGTAGTGGGAGGGAAGGTGGTTCATGCGTGTGAGCAGTTTTCTCAATACAATCCCCCCTTACCTCCAGTGAGTCCTGATTGGTCTCCAGTAATGCATTATGGTACTTATGGAGCTAATAAACTTCTGGCAAATACCGTAATGAGGTATCAGCACTCCTGTAAGGCACTATCCCATCATGAGCAGCATAGAGTGCATGATTCCTGGGGTTCTGGCTGTTTTTGCTGGGCGTTTTAATCGTCAGGAAAGATAAAGATGGCATACAAACACGCCTCCGAATACCGCGACTTGTTCGCGGTATTCGACTTTAGCCATAAACCAGGCTTTGAACTGCAATTGCAACTGCTGCTACCGCAGTTGCTTGCACCAGTTGCTTGTGTTCTTTAAAGAACCCGTAAATAAAATCCATATTAGACGGTTCTACGACTGATTTGGTGCGTGAAATAGTTGCCTGAATTTTTTCAGTAATCACCGCTTTTTTCTCAATTGGTTTTTCTGTGTTTTTTTGTTTTTTCTGGTTCATCTCGTTATATTGAATGATTTGATCTTCTGTTCTGTTAAAATCATTATTTAATTTTTTTATCTGCAGGATCAGATCATTGGGATAGGATTGTGCTGTTTGACTTGGTGGAATTTGCTCATTTAATTCAAACTCTGCTTCGATACTGCGCTTTTCGGCGCTTTTAATTTCGTTGAGTAATGATACTTCAAAAAAAATGGAGATGAATTGATAAAACATTTTGGTTATAAACCATTTGCCTTGCCATTCATTATTTAGCTCTTCTTGTTTCTGTTTTGCCTGATTGTATGTGTTTTGTTTTTTTGAAAAACTCTCGATTTTGTTTTTTACCAGGCCCTTTTTATTTTTTATCTCTTCCAGGTATTGTTGAAGTTTCTCTAATTCAGTGAGTTCAACTGGAGGAGTGGTTTCTTTTTGGGTTTCAGCCTTAATGTTATCAACTGGAGTGGCCATCTTAACTAATCTGGAGGTGTATTCTTGTGCTGTTTCATTACTGTCTTTTAATAACAATGCTTCATTTATTTCAATATGTTGACTGGAGCAATAGCGCGTGATTTCAGCAAGCATTGCTTTGGATTGATTACGAGTCGGAACTTTTTTCTCATTGACACTGCTGGTGACAAAGCCTTTAAAAAAATAACCAATAGAACCTTGATAACTTACCTGTTCGTAGTTGGATAAATGTTGGTAATAGTTTATTGCGAATACCAGGGTATTTGTATCCACTATTTTAGGCAGATTAAACTTGTATACTTTCTCTGGAGCGATGAAAGATATCTCATTATTATATAATTTTGATAATCCTTGTAATTTAGCTGCTACTTGTTTTATTTCAGTGATGCCTAGCTTTTCGATGGTTAATCCAATTTCGACCATGCTATTAGCGGTGTTTATCTGTTGAGAATATTCGGCATTTTCTGATGGCTTAGGTAGCGTATCAATGCATGTTTTGAATTGTTGCCAATAAGTCGTCATTGAGATCATGAAAATCCTTAATTCGAGCAAATAAAATTCAAATGTAAACTGCTTATAAGAAAAAATCTACCGTTTGAATTAATTGAGGTATGGTTTGAGCCATATGTTATCACGTGGATTTAATTGTGTACATTTCTCCTGTTGAAAAATAAATTCCCCTTTAGTCATTACCTACCATGCCTATTGCCAGTTCATTCGTGGCATATAACTTTTAATTCCTGCATTTGCTTGATGGGGTTAAATACTTCTATAGGTTGGCAGGCTGTTTTCATGGGAGCGAGTCCTACTGCTGCAGAGGGGCAGACACCGGGGCAGGGATGTTCTATATCATAGGATCTCGCGCATAATGAGAAATCACCAAAATTACAGTTACATTTACAAGCAGAGGCTTGTAACTGATAAGGGATTAGCATAACAATAAATAATATGATTGTTTTCATCGAGAATCCTTTCAATAGGTTGGTGATCGGTTATCATTAGGTTGCAATTTGACTTATGTGTTTATAATTATAGCATAATTGTGTGCTGAAATTAAACTTCAACAGTTGCTTTTATAAAATGTGAATAATTTCTTATGCCCCACATTTGTATCTTGATGGCACGCAAAAAATCTAATTCTTAATCAACTTAATACTCCCTTAACTATCTTGGCTTACAATGAGTCTTCATGATCAAAAAAGAGTTTATTTTCCTCTTGTTGAATCGGAAATATTGCAATAATTTGCGACAAAGCCGTGGTAATTAGGAAAAATAAAATTCTCCCAGATTATTAAGAGATTACTGTGATATCTGATAACTGTATGAAAAATAAAATTTTTATATTCAAACACACGAAGTGACTTATAAATAATCAATAAATTTATGATTGATTATATAAATACTGGTGTAACTATGGTTGATGATTACGACTTTTTATGCGGAAACGATTTTACATTCGTCAAACTTGCGCTGGGAAATGATAATTATCACACGATTAAAGTTCAGGCAGAGTTAGCGGTTACTATTGATTTTTCTGGGGGGCTTAGGCATCTGGAAGAAATTATTATTGATAGATGTAGCGAATTCACTCAAATTAAATGGCCTGAACAAACTCAAAATATTAAACGCCTGAAGATTGGTCATTGTCCTAAGCTGGAAGTTCTGGATCTTTCTATCTTGGTGAACTTAGAAGAGCTTGCAATTGTTAATTGCACTAAGTTAACGAAAGTGAAAGGACTGGGTGAACACGTTAAACAAATTAATATACAAGGATGTCAGTTAGACAGTCTGGATCTGATACACTGTAAAAAAATCGAAGACTTTATACTGACAACCTGCCACCCGGGCCTCAATCTTAATTTCAAAAACAGCCCTTATCTTCATTCTGTAATTATTAATTTAGACTCCGCTAAACACCCAAAAGCTGAAAGTGATTACATGGAGCGCAGTGAGAAAGTAGACTGTACCTTTAATGAGTGTATTTATCTTGATAGTCTGGCCATAAACTCATTCACTATTCCGACTTACGTTGATGTTACAGGATGTATCGGCCTAAAAACAGCGCTGTTTATATTAGGAGATCAGGCACAAATAACCGGATTGTCAACATGCACTCAATTAGATGAACTCCTTGATATTGAAAACAAACTGATGGACGTGACCCGTTATGCAATCAAAAATAAAAAGAAGGCATTAAAATTACCTGAACACCCGGATGATGTGGAAACAATAATCCAACAAAATGGATTTCTACGAAAAAATAAACGGTGTTTGGTTAAACTTCAATTGCTCATGAAGCCGGAAGAAAGCGGTCATCTTCCTCTTTATAATAAATATGTAATAAAAAATCCTAGAACCAGATTGGCAGATTCAAATTCGCCAGATTTTAAATCCGAATATAAGAATAAATCATTAATTCAGGAGCAATATACTCCGTGGCGGTATGAACCTGTGTTCAATACGGTGGAACAACGTGTTCAATCCCAGTATCAGTATGGTTTATGGGACACTTACTTTTTCAATAACCAGGAAAAAGCGCAAAAGAACATTGGTCAATTACATACTTCTCATAAACAGAACCAACCTTTGCATCATGACCTTATTTTTTTCCCTAAAATTATTATTACTGATCTTGATAGTATTTTTTTTCATATCAAAATAAATCAACCTCAGCCTTTAATGCTAACGAAGCTTATAAAATTAATAAACCATGATGCTTACCCAATAATTAATTTAAAAAAAGCAAAGCCAATACTTAAGCCTATTATTTACGGGCCCCAATTAAACAGAGAAAAAAACACGTACAATAATGAAAAAATAGCAGGTAAAAAGGAACTCGACTTTCCTATGTCTTTGTATGGCGCAGCTCCTTCGCAAGCAGAAAAAGAACGATTAGCGGCTATACCCGCACTTGCTTCTGAAGAAAATGAAAACACACTGTTATCCGTTTTGGAATTACATAATAAGCAGGTCCCTTATAATGGAGCTAATGGTTTAAAAGCCCCGCTGGTTCCTGCTGGCAATGAAAATAAAAAAAATAATCTGTCGACTTATAAGGTAAAAGACAAGCACCTCCCTAAGAGGGAGTTAGTCGGAGCTAAAAAAGAAGCAGTAGCGACTGAACCGCTTAAGGCAGAGTCGGTGCTTACCAATTATGATACTGAATCAATGTTCTTGTCAGAGTTGGTAATTAAGGAAACACTCAATTCTCAAAACACATTGGTGGGAGCTAAAAAAGAGGCGGTAGTAGCTGAGCCGCTTAAGGTAGAACCAGCACTTATTGATTATGATCCCGAGTCAATATTTTTGTTGGGCTTGGTAATTGAGGAAACGCTCAATTCTCAAAACACATCAGTTGCTGCGGTAAAAACAAAAGCAGACACCCAATATTTAACTACAGAACCTGTTCTTGTTGATTATGATAGTGAAGATTCATTCTTGTCAGCCTTGGATGTTAATGCCAAGGTTGATTCTCAGGATTCTTCGACTCCTACTAAAAAAGCAACAGCAGATACCCAATACGCCGAAGCGGATCCAGTACTTTCTGAATATGAAGACGATACAGCAACGTTGATTGCCTTGGGTGCAAAAGAAAAAAGTGATTTAACAGAGGCTAAAAAAGTAAAGGTTGATGGGAGTTACTTAATTGCAAATGCGACAGATGACAAAAAAACGCCTAAAACCTCGTATAATGAAGATTTTAATTATTCATATCATGTTGTCAGAGCATTAGTTGATTTAAAGCCTCAAGATTCAGATCTGTTATCGGATGATTTTTTTGTTGTTAGGAGCATTAAAGAAAGGAACGATAAAAATGTGCAAATGATAACGAACAACACATTTCCTGCACAGACTGCTGATAATGAATATACTTATACTCCCCATATTGCCCGAGCATTAGTTGATTTGAAACCTCGAGTTTCCGACTTTGACTCTGACGATTTTAACTCCTTCTATCTTATGGAGTTCAATGAGCAAATCAATAAATACGCTAAAGAAATGCAGCATGATTTGAATGAACTAAGTCATTTGATTCCTGCTGCAAAAATAAAAACAGAGAATCAATATCTTTCAGCTGTTCCCATGCTGGCTACTTATGAGAGTGAGGAGCAATACTTAATTGCCATCAACATAAATCCAGGTATGACCTTTTCGAATGATTTTATTGCTGCTGAGAATTTTTGTGAACAAAATGACCGGGTGAATGAAGAGATTATGAATGACCCGGTTGATGATATTGAATTTGATGCTTTAAGGGAGTTGCTTATTGAGTGCGACCTTCTTGATGACGTGCTTAATGATGAGTCAGGTACGCTACTTCAATACATGATGGAAAAGGCTCAATCCCTTGAATGGGACTTGGGAGACGATTTTAATAGTTTAGAGGAAATCATTGAACCTGATAATTCAATGGATATTGAGTTAGAGTCTGAGATTGAAGAAGAATATGATACTGATTCTTTGGATTGTTGTGCTGTTTGGTCGACAGGGGAGCTTGATGAGTATGATTTTTTAGAAGAGCAGCCCTCGGCTCCTGTTTTGAGCGATGAGATGAATGAATTGCTTGATCTAATGACTGATGAGG
>NZ_CALMPD010000265.1 GCF_937871865.1 uncultured Legionella sp. | reverse complement strand
TCGGTCTGATGTTTAAAGCAAAGCGACTGGCCAGTTTTGCCGTATATTCTCTGGCAATGATTTACTTGCAAAGCTATTGGCTAAAAATTGGCGTTAGTTATTTTGGTAACGGAACAGTACAGGAAAATATACTATTGGCATTAGGGATTGGGATTGGCTCTCTATTAAATTACTTTACTTATACTCGCCATATCTGGGTTGAGCGTCGGATTACGTCTTAACCAAAATCAAACATAAACTACTAAAACGCGAGGGATCGCTAGTAAATGAATACTCAAAAATTTTATTTTTTTTTATATTTTATCTGTCTCCTGCTATTGGCTCCAATTAATCTGCCTTCCTTTGATACCTACTATTACTGGGATTGGAGCCGTCATCTAGATTTGTCCTATTATGATGGCTCACCAATGATTGCTTATTTCATCAAGGGATCTACCTTGCTGTTTGGCGACACACTGTTTGCCCTGACTTTTGTAGGAATATTCTCTACTGCGTTAAGCAGCTGGATCATCTATAAAACAGCCAGACAATTTTTATCTGTGCCTGCTAGCAATATTGCAACCGTCTTATGGTTGCTTTCACCATTAGTTACATTGGATCTGTTGCATCAAACCACTTACGATACTCCTCTTACGATATTTTGGGCTTTAACTTTATACTTCGTTGTCAGATTCTTAAAAAATGAATCTCGTAATGATTTATATCTGATTGGATTGAGCATCGGCTTGATGCTGCTTTCCAAATATTCCGGGGTAGTATTAATTGTATCACTAGTGATTTTTTTAATAACATCCAGATACCGTTATTTATTTAGGACTCCGCAATTTTATCTCGCATTAGCACTTTCTATAGCATGTTTTAGTCCGGTTATTATTTGGAATTATCAACATGGCTGGCAGTCCTTCCTTTACCAATTGACAACTCATCAACATACAATTCAACAAAATCCACTCCATGCGATGTTCCATGCTTTGTATTATACCTTTTTACCGTCTCTAAATTTCATGCTGTTCCCACCACTACTGTATCTCTTCAATAAAAAGGTATTGCCGTCTTCACCCAAAGAGGATGATATAACAAAATCCATTGTGCAATTATGTTTCATTACATGTTCTGTCTTTGTCTTTTTTTATTTATTCACAGCCTATAAAGCTAATGTCAAAGGCTGTTGGCTCACTCAATACCTGATAACAAGTGCCCTTTTAGCGGGTTATTGCTATGAAAAATTTCTTTACAAGAGAGCGGCAAGAATTGTGATCATGTCCTATGCATTACTTAGCACCTTGATCCTATTGAATAACAGTTACCTTTATCAGTTCATACCGTCAAATAAATTTGCCTATTATCGTTTAATACAGCAAGTTAATGAACAATACAAAAACCTTCCTGATGTTGTTTTTTCTTCAGGATGGTTTGAAGCAAGAATGTTATTTTTCCTAAAAAATAAGCCACTGATTTATACTATCGATTGCGGTGTCAACCAAAATCAATATGCCTTATGGAGTACCAGTGCCGCGGCAAAAATAGCCAATAAAACAATGCGCGAGATCATGTTTATTGATGATAAGGACAGAAGCCAATGTCTAAAAAAATATTTTGATACCTGCGAACAACTCCCTATCCAGCCTGAAAAAAAGGGAAAAGCCCTAATACCAATATTTGTCTATAAATGTGTTAATCACAGAGCAAATGATCTAACTTTAGGGTGATATTCATCACCCTGAGGAGGAAATTAACGATTTAAAAAATAACATTATTGGGCTTGTAAAATGAGAATAGACGCTCAAAAGCAAGAGCGTCCTAGCTGAGTCGTAATTACTCTTGATTTAAATGCGTGCGCCGTTCTTGCATGGTTTCAACGCTATTAATCACTGTTTGATGGCAGATCTCTTTCATGACAGGTATGTCCTTAAGGGGATAGCCTTCGCGAATGGTATAGGCAATTAAAAAGCTATCCTGCCATACTTTTTCATTTTTTCGCTGTTTCGCTTTAACCCATAATGCTATCCATAAAAAATGGAACATCCACTTATCGCGATGCAGTTCCATTTCTTCGCTAAAGACATCATCCATAGCATCTGCCAAGCGGCAGACTTTTACTCCATCAACAAAACTGCTGTTGTGGTTCACGATTTTATCAATTAATGGATTTTCCAGATACCAGGACTCAGTAAATGGCTTACTGTTCAACCATGATTTTGAGCGCAGCAAAGACTCTTGTATTGCCTCTTGGGTAAAGGGAGTAATTTGTACACTTAATTGTTCAAACAGGTAATCTAAATCTAGTTTTTTGGGTCTTAAACGCAGCCCGAGCAATTCTTGAATTTCCAGAAAATGCAGATAGGGAATATCACCTTTTTCAATAGTTACCGCAAGAAAATGCTCAACCATTAATTGAAAATAAGATAAGTCTACTTCCCGTAATGTAACGCTTTCAGCAAAGGCCTGTCGATAATAATCAGCCACTTCCGCAGCAGGAATGACGGGGGTTATCCAAGCATCTTTTAAACCCATCTCGTACTTTAACAGTAAACCGCAAAGCCTATTTTTGCGATGCTTACGTACATGAATAAAGATTCCTTGAGAACCGGTGCCATCTACTTCGGTTGCTTTGAAATCCATTTTTGCAAGTTCGGGTTCGGCCGCAAATACGACACCTTTTTTACGTTGTGTCTTAATCCATCGCTCAAAAACCGGACGATATGAATCTGCATACCAATATTTGATCACCTGTAAGCGAGATAATGAAACAGAATTCAGCGTCACTTTATCCATCAATTGATCCAGGGTAGCAAATGCAACCTCACGTACGTCTGCTTTAGGATGTAGTAGCGTTAATAACGCAATATCCTGACCTTCGTCTATGTTGTATAAATCAACAATTAAATCCGCAAAAAAATCTGCCGGCATAGCATAGCTTTGAGCGAAAAAATTCTCAGCGATATCAAAAATAGAAAGATCGGATAACTCATGGATTAAATCCCTGATTGAATCCAGATGATTAAACTCAGTGACCTCTTCTATAAAATCATCCTCTTCACTGGCTAAATCAAAATAAGCATCTTTTAATTCCTGGCTTAACTCGACGTGTACTTCATAAAAAGCATTTAAGACCGGTAGCCAAAAGCTTAAAGTGTGACTTTTGGACTTAATGACCTCAGCCAGATGATTCATGAGTTGAGCAAGTGCTTTGGCAGTTATTTTATTATTGGCCTCCGCCGCAGCCTGTAATTGTGCAACGCAAATATCTAACGCAAAAACACAAGCAGAATAAATAGGTGGCCCTTCGTGAATCATCTCTTCATCAAGAGTATTCAAAAGAGAAATTAATTCCACCGCATATTCTGGATGCTGAAAAAATACTGCGTACAATTGAGGATCTGGATCATCATTTCGCTCAATTAAAACCGCCATTTCAGCGATGAGGCGATGTAGTAGTTCTGTTTTATTGGTCATGCTTGTTTGGGTACCTGTCTTGGCGTTCCTGTATCATCGATTGCAACAAAAACAAAAGTACCTTCTGTTACCTGGTATCGTTCAAGTTGAGTGGCAGGCAAGGCCCATACTTCCACACCTATAGTCATTGATGTATTGCCTTGTTTTAACAGCTCGACATGACAGCTAATTACATCACCTACATGCACTGGCTTTAAAAAAGCCATTGAATGAATGGCCACCGTAGCCACCCTTCCATGAGCTATTTTTTTTGCCAGAACACCAGCAGCCAAATCCATTTGAGAGACTATCCATCCCCCAAATATATCGCCATTTGCATTGGTATTCATCGGCATAGCCAATGTTTGTATCGTCAGTTCCCCTTTGGGCATCCGTGTCATTATTCCCCACCACGTTTTAGTTTTGCTAATGCATCAGCCATTGCGGTATTAAATACCGTTTTCTTTACCGGCTCGGGCTTCTTAGCTGTTTCTGGTTTTTTCTTAGGCTCTGATTTTTTAAACTCAGGTTGCTTTTTAGCTGGTGCTGTTTTTACTGGTTTTTTAGTTGTTGCTACAGCACTGTCGTCCCCTAGCTTCATACTTAAACCAATCCGTCTGCGCTCCTTGTCCACTTCAACGACTTTTACTGTGACAATATCCCCCGCTTTAACTACAGCTCTTGGATCAGTGATAAAACGATTGGTCATTGCAGAAATATGGACTAGCCCATCTTGATGCACACCGATGTCCACAAAGGCACCGAAGTTGGTTACATTGCTCACCACACCTTCTAGAATCATTCCCTCATGCAAATGATTGATGTCTTCGACACCCTCTTTAAATTGTGCTGTTTTAAATTCAGGCCTGGGATCACGTCCTGGTTTTTCCAGCTCGCGTAAAATATCTCTAATGGTTGGCAGCCCATAAGTATCATCCACATACTGATCGGCATTAACGCTTTGCAAGATATCACGATTACCAATTATTTGCGGAATATCGATTTTTCTGTCTGCGATAATTTTCTCAACCAAAGGATAAGCTTCAGGGTGAACGCATGAAGCATCAAGAGGATTTTCACCATTCATGATGCGCAAGAATCCAGCCGCTTGTTGGAACGCTTTCTCCCCCATGCGATTAATATTTTTTAATTGTTCGCGATTGCTGAATGCTCCATGCTCATCACGATATTGCACTATATTCTTAGCTAAAGAATCATTCAGTCCTGACACATGCGATAGTAAAGCAGCTGAAGCCGTATTAACATCCACGCCTACCGCGTTTACGCAATCCTCAACGACCCCATCCAGGCATCGTGCGAGCCGAGTTTGGTTCACGTCGTGCTGATACTGACCCACACCGATGGATTTTGCTTCAATCTTAACTAACTCGGCCAATGGATCCTGTACTCTCCGAGCGATAGAAACAGCACCTCTTAACGTAACATCCAAATCAGGGAATTCATTTGCGGCGATTTCAGAGGCAGAATATACAGACGCTCCTGCTTCACTCACTATAATTTTAGTAAGGTTTAAATCCGGGTACATTTTAATCATGTCAGCGACCAGACGTTCTGTCTCTCTTGAACCGGTACCATTACCAATACTGATCAGATTCACATTGTGTTTCACTGCCAATTTGGCCAGATCAGCGATAGATTGATGCCATTCATTTTGTGGTGCAAAAGGAAAGATTACCGTGTAATCCAGTAATTTTCCGGTTGCGTCAACAGCAACAACCTTGACGCCTGTTCTGATACCAGGATCCAATCCTATCGTTATTTGCGGACCAGCGGGGGCTGCGAGTAATAAATCACGTAAATTTCGGGAAAATACTTTAATCGCTTCTTCATCGGCCATTTCCCGTAAACGGGTTAATAATTCCAGCTCCAGCTTGGTAAATAGTTTCACTTTCCAGGTCATACGCACTGTTTCAAATAACCAACCATCAGCGTTTCGTTGTTGATCTGCAATGTTGAAATGTGCAGCGATTCTGTTTTCCCCATAATTCATTTCTTGTTCGGGTAAAATCAGGCTGACTTGTAATACACTTTCACGTCGCCCACGGAACAGAGCCAAGGCACGATGTGAGGGGATTTTTTTAATGGCCTCAGAGTAATCAAAATAATCTGAGAATTTACTGACCGCTTCTTTCTTTTTCGAGCTGCCAGTGGATTTAACTATGGCATGCTGCCACAAGTATTCCCTTAGCTCGTTGATGAGATCTGCATCTTCTGCAAAATGTTCCATCAGAATATGACGTGCACCTTCAAGAGCGGCCTTCGCGTCTTCAACCCCCAATTCAGCATTGACAAATTGAGCTGCTTGTTCTTCAGGGCTGAGTGAGGGATCGTTCCACAGGATTTTAGCCAATGGTTCCAGCCCGGCCTCAACAGCAATTTGTGCCTTGGTTCGTCTTTTGGGCCGGAAAGGTAAATAAAGATCTTCCAGACGTGTTTTAGTGTCTGCTGCCAGAATACTCTGCTCTAATTCTGGAGTTAATTTTTCCTGCTCTCTAATGGATTGAAGAATAACGGTACGTCGCTCATCCAATTCACGCAAATAAATTAATCGTTCCGATAGGAAACGTAATTGCACATCATCAAGCCCTTCCGTTGCCTCTTTTCTATAACGAGCAATAAAAGGAACTGTTGCTCCCTCATCCAGCAAACGAATAGCAGTCTCGACCTGCGATACTTTAACTTTAAGTTCTTGCGCTATAATCGCAGCCGACGCTAACATCTCTTGAGCCATTCATATCCCCGTAAAACATGATAAAAATCGACACATTATATACTCAACACCGTTCATATTGCGATATACAAAGCATCTAATATTAATTACAAAAAACAACACCAATCGACTTAAAAATCATTCCTTATTTCTGATAAACCATACTTTGTCATTTACCATTCTCACTCCTCTTGCAAATAATGGATCATTGGAATCCCGGGTGTTTGTTGTGCTTTTTAAATAGTTGATCTCACAATTCTTATACAGATGTGTTATTTCATCATCTGTAACGCTGTATGGAGGGCCTTCCATTTCACGTTGATTATAAGTCATCGTTTTTAATAAAATACTGCCAGAAGACTTGAGCCATTTGAAGCAAGTGGTTACGTAGACCGGACGCAGTGCAGCAGGTAGTGCAATTAAAGCCCCTCTATCATAAATGGCATCAACAGGAGGAATTAAAGTAGTATCCAGAGTAAATACATCTGCGACCCAAATACTGAATACATCATTATAATAATTCATAGCGTTAGCAAAATTTCTTTGTTGAAATACGAGTTGGTGTTCACTTGCAAATTGCAGGACCGCCTGCTCACAAAGCTCGATGCCTATGACATAATATCCTTGTTGGGATAACCAGAGCATATCCAGACTTTTGCCGCATAAAGGAACAAGAACGGTTGCATCTGGAGCTAAATTCAATTCAGGCCAGTAACTGATTAAATCAGGGTTTACCTCTTCTTTATGAAAAGAGGTACGCCCAGTTCGCCATAAATCAGCCCAAAACTGTTTTCCTTTATTCACTCAACAGTCACCGATTTAGCAAGATTTCGTGGTTGGTCAACATCGGTACCTTTGGCAACGGCTACATGATAAGCCAGGAGTTGTAAAGGCAGTGTATAGGCAATTGGAGCTATCCAAGAGCCACAAGAAGGGACTTTAACTAAACGAGCTCCGTTAGCCTTCCACTCTTCGGCATCATCCACAAATACAAATAATTGCCCACCGCGAGCACTCACCTCATGGAGGTTCGATTTTAATTTATCCAAAAGCTCATCATTCGGAGCAATTGCAACTACTGGCATGTCTTTATCGACCAATGCCAAGGGGCCATGCTTTAATTCTCCTGCAGGATATGCTTCAGCATGGATATAAGATATTTCTTTAAGTTTTAATGCCCCTTCCAATGCGACCGGATATTGCACCCCACGTCCCAAAAATAATGCATGAGCTTTGTTAACAAATAATGAAGCCAGTGTTTCAATTTCGTCGTTCATTTGCAGAATGCGCTCGCAGCAAGCAGGTAATTCTTGTAATTGCGACAGTACCTCTGATGAGCGCTCGTCCTGACACAGTGCCGCAGCCAGCATTAAAAAGGCAGCCAACTGAGTAGTAAATGCTTTAGTTGAGGCTACACCTATTTCAATGCCTGCGCGAGTTAAAAACACGCAATCAGCTTCTCGTACCAAAGTACTTGTTGCCACATTACAAATAGCTAAGCTGGCTAAATAATTCATTTTTTTTGCTTTATTCAAAGCAGCGAGAGTATCTGCTGTTTCCCCAGATTGCGACACGGTTATAAATAAAGTATCGTCAGAAACAACCACATCACGGTAGCGGTATTCGCTGGCAATCTCTACCTGGGTAGGAATACAAGCTAACGACTCCAGCCAGTATTTCGCGATCATTCCCGCATGATAACTGGTACCACAAGCAACAATATGGATTTGCTTTACTTGAGGAAACACGTGGGAAGCACGCTCACCGAAACTGGCTTTAAGTACTTCAGGGCTATTGATTCGGCCTTCAATCGTATCAGTGAGTACCTTTGTCTGCTCAAAGATCTCTTTGAGCATAAAATGCCGGTAAGGACCTTTGCTGACAATTTCTGCATCACTGGTTAGCGGATGAGCTGGACGTTCAACCAGATCTCGGTCTGCATTATAAATTTGTATCTGGTCCGCAGTAATGCACGCACTGTCGCCTTCTTCCAGATAGATAACGGATTGGGCAAAGGATCTTAAGGCCAGCGCATCAGAGGCGATAAAATTTTCGCCAATACCCTGTCCAAGTACTAAAGGGCTGCCTTTACGGATAGCAACTAATTCCAAAGGTCGTTGTTGATGAATCACTCCAAGAGCAAAAGCACCATGCATCTCAGCAGCAGCAGATTGAACAGCGAGTAATAAGTTTTCATGCTGAATATAATGAAAGTGAATTAAATGGGCAGCGACTTCGGTATCCGTCTCTGAGGTAAATTGATAACCACTGTTGATTAACCTTTGTCGTAAATGATCGTGATTTTCAATGATCCCATTATGCACCAATGCAATTTGCCCATGAGATAAATGAGGGTGTGCATTTTGTTCTGAAGGTTTTCCATGAGTGGCCCAGCGAGTGTGAGCTATTCCTGTATTCCCAGCAATAGCGGTTTCTTGCATGGCATCGGCTAAATTCTGCACTTTACCCTGGATTCTAACTCTCTTTAAACGCGAGTTATTATCGATAACGGCAATCCCTGCAGAGTCATAGCCTCTATATTCCAAACGACGTAATCCTTCCAGCAACACCTTGCTAATATCCCTTTCTGAAACAACTCCCATTATCCCACACATAACAACTCCTCATTCCATATACTGCTTTATAGATGTTTATCTATTTTATTATTTATAGTACCTGAATTCTGCTTATGAATAATTTTTAGTGTACATTCATAATCTCAGTTCAGGGCGCGAAAAAAATACCTGTCATTATTGATGAAGTATATCAATAAAAAAGAGGAATTATGCCATAAACATGCATAAATCACTAAGGCAATTGCCTGAACAATACTACAAAATTTGTTCAGGCAATGAATCGGACTACGATCGTACGGAATCTGGCTGCCTGCAGTTCACATCATAACCATGCTCTTTCATTACAGAGCACACTTCAAAGGCAAGAAAATGATGAGCTCGTGTACTTGGATGAATTTCATCCCAGAATAAATAATGTTCAGGAACGTCACACATGCGGTAATTGTTTTCACCCGGCGCAAAACGTTTATCTTTATATTGCAGAACCTGTGCGTACTTCAACACAAAATTGCGTGAAAATGCAGCCCCTTCTAGAAGATGATACATAGGAAAGGTAATATCAATACAGGCATCTGTTACATTGGTAAATCCAAACACCTCTGGTGCATTTGCCGCTTTTTCCAAATATTCCTGAGTATTAATAAACAGGAAATCTGCTTCAGGGTATAATTGCTTCCATTCATCCACTCGAGCAACTAAACGCTCATTATGATGATCTGAAGCCATATTCAGAATTTCTCTGTCTGTTGTTTTCACAAATTTAGGCGTATCACCAACATGCGGCACTCCCATTACAACAAAGCGTCTAGCCCCCGCTTCTGCTAATTTTAAAACTGATGAACTAATCCCATCGACCACATTATCTATATACGCGCTCATTACCAACGCATCATATTTGTCATCATATTGCAGCGCATTAATATAGTCATTACCACCGGCATAGATAAAATAAACCGTCTGATTATTTAATTTCTGATGTTCCAACAAATAAGCCTGGACCGTTAAGCCAAGGCTCGGAGGAATCAGTTTTCCAACAATTAACGTTTTAATGATGCCGATTGGGTGACGAATCAAATTCCAGACCGTTAATTGATTATCATAGGTTGCAGCCCAACTGCCGCCAAATGAACGATTTAAATACACATCCTCATCACTTCGTTGAATAGATAGCATTGCAGCTAAATATTCATTCCAGACACGGCCATTAGAGAACCGGGATTTCCAATAGGGTTTACCTGGTAAGATAGGTACTAATTTTACTTGAGCTATCAAATTAACAATATAGGGAGCAAGATCATGATCAAAAAAGTCAGTGACCGCTACAATTCCAGCATCAAGTACGATTTGCGGCACATAATATTCATTGGCAAAATCAATCATTTTGTTAATTACAAATACTTTAAACGGAGCGACTATATAGGCAGGATTTTCTTCATTACGCAGGCTTTTAAGCAGATGAGTCGTGTTACCCGTATCAGACAAACTATCCCCAAAAACAACTATTGATTTAACCGGTATGGATGCAAAATTGATTAATGGGATGAAAAATAAAAAAAGGAACAGCCAGCGACACACTCTTTTGTGGTGGAACATTGATATCTCCTTATAAAAAGCCAGCAATATAAAAATTACACAAATAGCCCGATTATAAGAGTAGGCTCGCTCTTAAATTTTTGTCAACGCCTGCAAATAGATTTAGCGCAACTCCATTGATAGTATGCATTTAATTCATTCCTATTGATTAAATTGTGAGTAAATGTTAATTTTTACCATATTTTTTGTTAATTTTAGGTAGTCACGTGAAAGAAATAGTCATTGCTTCATTTTATAAATTTATTCCACTCTCTGATTTTGAAACAATGAGAGAGCCCATCCTGGAAAAAATGCGTGAAATCGGTATAAAAGGCACCATCATTCTTGCTCATGAAGGCGTTAATGGCGGCTTTGCTGGCACAAGAGAACAAATGGATGTTTTTTATCAGTTCATGCACGGTCATCCTCATTTTGCCGATCTGAACTTCAAAGAAACCTTTGACGAAAACAATCCTTTTGAAAAAGCGAAAGTTAAACTCCGTAAAGAGATAGTCACTATGGGCATTAAAGAGATTGACCCTATCCAAAATCCAGGCACCTACCTCTCTCCAGAAGAATGGCATGCACTGATTCAGGACCCGGAAGTTATATTAATAGATACTCGTAATGATTATGAATTCGAACTCGGTACCTTCAAAAATGCAATTAACCCGGACATTGAAAATTTCAGAGAATTTCCAGACTATGTTGAACAACATTTAAGCGATAAAAAAGATAAAAAAATTGCCATGTTCTGCACCGGCGGCATTCGTTGTGAAAAAACAACAGCATACATGAAAGATCAGGGATTCCAGCACGTATACCAACTCCATGATGGAATTCTGAATTACATCCAGGTTACTCCAGAAGCAGAGTCTCTTTGGGAAGGCCAATGCTTTGTATTTGATGACCGCGTTGCAGTAGACCAAAAACTCAATCGCGTTTACCCTCAATTGCCACAAGATTACAAAGACGAACGTTACCCGAAATAAGCTGTTCTTTTTAAAGTTTTCGTTAAATAAATTTTGTCATTCCTGCTCAGGAATGGCAAAATTTTTAATAAACTCACCACTCAACTCAAAAACAGGCCTAAGGACCAGCTCAATTCTATAATTGATTGCTCGTACCTGCATGTATCTAATCAATCCTTTCAGTTATAATGTCTTTTATACTCTATTTTTTATAATTCAGGTGTCTTATGACGTCAAAAAAACCATCAGATTCAAGCATTGCGTTGAATAGAAAAGCCGGTTTTGAATATTTCATTGAAGATCAATTTGAAGCCGGACTCGTCCTTGAAGGGTGGGAAGTTAAAAGCCTGCGCGCGGGAAAAGTTAATTTATCCGATGCGCACGTCATTATTAAATATGGCGAAGCCTTTTTACTAGGAGCTCAAATCAATCCGTTGCAGACCGCATCAACCCACACCATCCCTGACCCCACACGCTCACGAAAGCTGTTACTAAACCGTAAGGAATTAAGTCAGCTTGTGGGTAGCGTGGAACGACAGGGATATACTATTGTTCCTTTGTCGCTCTACTGGAAAAAAAATAAAATTAAGATGAAAATTGCCCTGGCAAAAGGAAAGAGAGAGCATGACAAACGCGATACAATTAAAAACAGAGAATGGCAAAGAGATAAATCTCGCATGATGAAAAATAAATAAGGAAGGCATAGATGGATATAGGACAAGTGGTACCTGATTTTGAATTCAGCGCAACGAATAACCTCAATGGTCATCTTAGTGATTATAAAGGGCAAAGTGTCATTCTTTATTTTTACCCCAAGGACGCAACTCCTGGATGCACGACCGAAGGACAAGATTTTAGAGATGCCTACCCCCAATTTAAAGAACTGAGTACTCAAATATTTGGTATTTCTCGAGACAGTTTAAAATCGCATGAGAATTTTAAAGCAAAACAAAACTTCCCTTTTGAATTAATCAGCGATAAAGACGAACAATTATGCCAATTATTTGATGTTATCAAAATGAAATCAATGTATGGCAAACAAGTCCGCGGGATAGAGAGAAGCACATTTATTATTGATAAAGAAGGGATTTTGATACATGAATGGCGAAAAGTGAGCGTCAAAGGGCATGTAGAAGAGGTGTTAACGGTTTTAAAATCATTGGGTTAACCCCCTGTAGCCTCACTGCCATTAAGTTAAAGACTTGGCCGTCGTCATGCTCAGGATGACGTACTGTTCTTAACTTAACGGCAGTGAGTGAGTCGTAACCTGTATTAGCACCGCGTAATACAAGTTTGCCGCCAATACACAGAAGTCATCTTCCTTAAAATCCCTGTATTACGCGGCGTTAAACAGGCTACGTTCAATAAATCATCACGCACATGTCGCGTGATACCCTCTTTGACAACATCAAAAGTGACACAAAAAGATCAATATGGTCGTCAGATATACTTTTTATGGAATAATTAAATAGATTTTGTTATGATGCTCTGGTTCAACCCATAACAATCTTATCACTAAAGAGAGTCTTCATGCTTCATCGCAATATTCAACTGTTTATTGTTATTGCCTCATCAATACTCACTTTGGTTGCTACTGATATTCTCCTGCCAAGCCTTCCGCAAATTGCTCAGTCATTTGATGTCTCCTCCAATGACGTCAAAATGATTATCTCGATTTTTATGATAGGACAATTTAGTACCGTTCTTATCTGGGGAATAGTTGCCGATTTGTTGGGGAGAAGACAAGCATTGTTTTTGGGAATGCTGATTTTTTTAATTGGTTCTATTCTCAGTTTGTACGCCAATTCCATCAACTTATTATTACCCTGCCGTTTTCTCCAGGGCACAGGGGCTGTAGTTGTACCCGTAGCAGGATGGGCACTTATCCAGGATCTCTTTCCAAAGGATGATGGCGCCCGAATCATGGCCTGGATAGGCACCCTCGTGGCGACCTTCCCACTTCTAGCTCCCGCAATAGGAGGAAAAATAGATGTCGTCTACGGTTGGCAGGCCAATTTATATGGGATAGCCATATACTCTGCACTTTTATGCCTGCTGATGTATCTTTTGCCCCACCAGCAACTCAGCGATAGCCCCTCTAGAGTGCCTCCCATCAAAGAGCGATTTTCTGTTTATGGACGAATATTGAAAAATAAAACTTTTATTTCCTACATTGCTCTTTTTGGCTTGCTCAACTGTGGTGAATGGTGTTTTCTTACCATGGCACCATTTTATTATGCTCATGTTCATATAGCACCAGATCGCATGGGTATTTTGCTTATGTTAACCTCTATGGGATTCCTCTTTGGCTCCTTATTAGCCTCAAAGCTGTTTAAACGCTTAGGTGTTGATAAAACTATTTCGCTGGGCATCAAGGTAGCCATCCTAAGCAGCTTAATACTATTGACCGGTGATTATTTACACTGGAGTGACTATCAGCTCTTTAATGCGATAAACATCAGTATCTATATATTCAGCTCAGCACTACTGTGGGGGGGGGGACTACTTCCAGAGCATTGCAATGTTTTGAAGAAAGCCGTGGTTCCGCTTCGGCTGTACGCAGCCTGATCCTGCTGTGTTTTGCTGCATTTGGAACTTATTCAGGCCGGATGCTTGATCATAACAGTTTACAACATATAGCCGTTTTCCTTTTGATTATGGCTGTGTGTGCTTTATTTGTTTTCAATAATAAAGAATTAAAAGCAGAACGACTTGCAACAAGTGCTGCGTATTAATTATAGAATAAAACTCATAAATTATTGTTCCTGAAGTAAAAAATATAATTCTTGACGTCGTTCGCCAAGCTACGCACAATAAAGATAGATCTTATAATTCACGTCAATGAGTAGGAACGGGATTATATGAGACATTATTTTAGTTGACGGGGTGAACCTATGGATACGACCAACACTGGACTAAAGCTGTTTGTGCTTGATACCAACATTTTAATGCACGATCCGACGGCTATTTATCATTTTGAAGAACATGATATTTATTTGCCCATGGTTGTTCTTGAAGAATTAGACCGCCATAAAACCGGTACTTCGGAATTAGCGCGTAACGTGCGACAAACTAACCGCATGTTAGTAGAATTAATGAGTAATTGTACACACGAACAAATTGTTTCTGGTCTCTCAATTCCCAGTTTCCTTCGAACAAATAAAAAAAATGCCAGCGGCAAACTGTTTTTCCAAACAGATGAGTTTGATCAAGTAGTACCCTCAACACTCCCTGGCCATAAAGTAGATAACACAATTCTGGCGACGGCCTTAGGTTTACAAAAAAAATTCGCCAATAAAAAACAAGTTATTATTATTTCAAAAGACATCAATTTACGTATAAAAGCAGGCATTCTTGGTATCCCTGCTGAAGACTATTATAACGATCAGGTGCTAGACGATGTTAATTTGCTCCATCGAGGACTGCATATTCTGGATAATGATTTTTGGGATACTCATGCTAAAGACATGGGCTCGTGGCAAGAAAGTGGGAAAACGTTTTATCGTGTCTCTGGACCATTGATCAATCAATGGAACCCCAATGATTGTATCAGTACCGAAGACAATGGGTTTCAAGCATTAGTAAAAAAAATTGATGGCGAACATGCTGTTGTACAACTGGTGCGAGATTACACTCAGAGCAAACATGCAGTCTGGGGTATCACTGCCCGCAATCGTGAACAGAACTTCTCCCTAAATTTACTTCTCGATCCCGATATTGATTTTGTAACCCTGCAAGGCTCCGCAGGAACAGGTAAAACATTACTCACCATTGCAGCAGGCCTAACTCAAGTGATGGATCAAAATCGCTACAGCGAAATTTTAATGACCAGGGTAACAATTCCTGTCGGTGAAGACATTGGCTTTCTTCCTGGTACTGAGGAAGAAAAAATGACCCCCTGGATGGGCGCGTTAATGGATAACCTCGAAGTGTTGCATGGTACTCAAGTTGGGGGCAGTTTTGGACGTGGTGCAACCCAGGATTTACTGCAAAACAAAATTAAAATCCGCTCCCTGAATTTCATGCGCGGCCGGACTTTTTTAAATCGCTACATCATCATTGATGAAGCACAAAATTTAACATCGAAACAAATAAAAACTTTGGTTACCCGCGCAGGCCCAGGAAGTAAAATTATCTGTCTGGGGGATATCAAGCAAATAGATACCCCATATTTGACCGAAACCACGTCAGGTTTAACCTTCGCAGTAGACCGTTTTAAACATTGGGAACATAGTGCGCATATGACTTTAACTCGAGGAGAGCGTTCAAGGCTTGCATTTTATGCCGCCGAGCATTTATAGTACGCGTTTTAGCGAGGATTAAACATGACTGATCAAGCCATCACCTTTGATGATGTTTTACTTGTTCCTTCATACAACCATCATGAATCCAGACGGGTTGTTGATACTTCAAGTACAGACCGAACAGGGAAACTCACTCTGAGTCTCCCTGTCATCAGCTCTAACATGGATACTATCACAGAAAGTAATATGGCGAACTTCATGCACAGTAAAGGTGCTATGGGCGCGTTACATCGGTTTATGACCATAGAAGAAAACATTCAGGAGTTTAAAAAATGTAATGGTATGGTCTTTGTTTCAGTCGGCTGTACCGATGCCGAATTACAAAGAGCTGAAGCATTGCGTGATGCTGGTGCTGATTATTTCTGTGTTGATGTTGCTCATGCTCATGCAAAATATGTGGGGAAAACCTTAAAAAGCTTACGTCAGTTACTGGCTGACCGATGCATCATGGCTGGAAATGTAGCAACTTATGCAGGTGCCGATTATCTGGCATCCTGTGGTGCCGATATCATTAAAGCCGGAATTGGTGGTGGCTCAGTATGTAGTACACGGATTAAAACAGGCTTTGGCGTTCCTATGCTGACCTGTATCCAGGATTGTTCTCGTGCAGACAGATCAATAGTCGCTGATGGTGGGATTAAAACCTCTGGAGATATAGTCAAGGCACTGGCTTTTGGAGCAGACTTTGTAATGATAGGTGGAATGCTGGCAGGAACTCAGCCTACACCTGGAGACGTTATCCAAAAAGAAGATGGCACAAAAGTGAAACGTTATCGCGGTATGGCATCAAGAGAAGCCCAAGAAGAATTTCTTGGACAAATGCATGAGTGGAAAACAGCCGAAGGAGTTGCAACTGAAGTGCCTTTTAGAGAACATCCAGATGCAATTATTGCAGATATCGTTGGCGGATTACGTTCAGGGCTCACTTATGCAGGAGCAGACACCATTAGTGAATTGCAACGTAAATTAAATTATCTGGTTGTTACACAAGCCGGACGAATTGAAAGTTTGCCACATAAATTGCTAGAACGTTAACAACACAGAGGCTACACCAACCTGAGCCAGTGCCTCAGGTTGGTATCATCCTGCGGAGTTAGCGACGAAAAATCTCCTTGGATACAGGCTCTCCTTCGCTGTGCTCAGGATGACGTATTGTTCTTAAAGAGATGGCAGTACAGCTTGCTATTTCTCATCTAATTTATTTATTTAGTGCTGCGCCAGCAACAATTTCAAGCTCATCATCATCCGATAGATTCTGGCTTGGCCCTGCACTTACATCAGCACCTGATTTCGCTTGATAACCAGGGCTTGCATCAACAGCCATCTCAACTGCTTGAGTTGGTGGTGGCTGGTCTGGCAATGGGGTCATTGAAGAGGAAACCTGCTGTTCAGTTTCTGCTACTGGTTCAACGGCATCTGGTTTCGCGTTTGTATCAGTAGTGCCCACTTGTGGGCCAGAAGTCTGATCAGTAGGCGCGGGATTAGTTGCTGCCGGTTGAGGAGTTGTCTGGGTTGGTGCGTCCGCCTGAGGAACTGCTTTTTCCTCACTCACCGCTTCAGCTATCTCATCAATTCCTTTTTGCAGCCAATCAGAGAGCCGATCGGCTATTGCATCTTTTAAACCAGCAATGCTTTCTCCAAGCTGCGTATACAACTGCATCATAGGATCCATTTTGGTTTTATCGACGTTCTCTGTTTCCTCTGCCTCTTTTTGCCTTTTCCTTGTAATTTTAGTAAGTTGATCACCAGCGGCCTCGGCAGCCATCCCTAAACCTTTTTTTGCCAAAGCAGCAGCTTTATCCATCAAACCTGGCCCACTAGCTTCTGGATCAGGAGTAGTGGCAGTGGGATTAGGTGCAGGAGTAGCATCTGCAACAGGAGAGGCTTCAGGCCCACTAGAAGGAGAATCAGGGCTGTCTGTTTCTGCCATATTAAAGTACCTATTAAAAACAATATATCTAAATTATAGTCGCTCATTCATATTTTGCTAAACTTTATTCGTTAATAAAAAAAATCATCCTTATTCGTAATAATACCAATCAAATAAGGGTAAAATATTTTCATACTGTTTCAGATTAAAAACAACACGTTACATGAGCACATAAAGCAAAACCCTACACTTCTGAAATTTTTCTATTATAGTTAATTTAAAATAAAGGGAAAAATTGTCTTGATGAACTCATATGAATTAAAAACAAATAAACATTTATTGCATCATTTTTTTATTTTCACTGCAAAATCAGTATTTTTTAATCTGCTTCTAGCACTGTTAATTGTTGTTTATTTGCATAGTACACATATTCCGTTGAGTGATACCTGGCCATGGTTGGCTCTCATCATAGTGGTCACGATAATACGCTTTGCTTGCGCACTCATTGGGCAACGACAAAAAATTTACAGTAAATTATTAGTTATTTATTTCATCTCTATTACAACTGTAATTTTTTTAGGCTGCTTATGGGGATATTTTTACTGGCATTATTTCGATGAAATGACGGTATTTCAACGTATGTTTTTATTGCTCGTTGTTGCAGCAATAACAACAGGAAGTACCATTTCAATGGCTTCTTCGCTCGTTGCGTTCTATAGCTTCATCTTACCCTTTTTCATTCCTATATTCATACTCAATCTAAACCTGGGTGAAAATGATGGAATAGCACTTATCCTGGCGGTGACCCTGATTTTTTGTTTCCTGATCATCACTCATATTGCAAATAATAAAATGCTAAAAAATAATATAGAGCTCATCCTAAAACAAATGGAATTAAATAACCAACTAAAAAAATTTAATAAAAAATTGAGTATTGTGTCTATAACAGATGAACTGACTAATTTAGCCAATCGGCGCTACTTCAGAGAACGATTAATCGCCGATTGGGTACGGACAAAACGCTCCAGTCTTCCACTGAGCCTGATAATTATTGACATCGATCATTTTAAACAATGCAATGACCACTATGGACATTTATATGGGGATGAATGTTTGAAACAAATTGCACGCATAATATCAGAACTTGCAGGAAGAGAAACTGATTTAGCTGCCCGATTTGGTGGGGATGAACTATCGGTTATTCTTTATGATACCATTGAAATAAATGCAAAGCATTTTGCTGAACGTATACAGCAAACCATTAAACATTTACATATTAAAAATGAATTATCACCCATCTCAGATGATCTGACTGTTAGTGTTGGAATTGCATCGATGATCCCGCAAATTGATGATGACTATGAGCTCTTATTTTCTTATGCCGATAAGGCGCTTTACGAAGCAAAGAATCAAGGAAGGAACTGCATCATAACCTATCAATTTTAAAAGTTAACTTATAATGCCATGGCCAATTGGGGATTTTCTGCCAGCACCTGGGCTGCTTGTTGTAATATTTGACTGGCATTTAATGTATTTGAGCTACCAGTGATTCGTTCATTGTATGCCTCTGCTTTATGCTCGTAACGATCAAACTCGGGGCCGGTTCCCATTGGCTCAACAGCACTATTCACGCTCATTGGTTGTAAATCAGTCATAAACGCTCATTTTTAAAAAATAAAAAATAAAAAATAATTATATCAAAATTAGCTCTATAATATATTAAAATAACATATTAATTCGACTTTAACTTTTTTACGAATTCCTATGACAAGACAGTGGGGCCACCAAAAAGCGATTAGGTATAGACATCTCAGCCGATGCCGCGATGTTCCGTATTTCGGGAAATGGCTAAAATCGAGACTAAAACCTAATAATAATTTAATTAACAATAGATAAACGATGAATATTGAAGACTTCCGCTACATGCGCCGGGGAAAACAACTTTCTGGTATTACACAAGAAGAACTGCCGATGCTTAAACCAATCAATCAAAGGAGCTCGGGCTCAAAACGTGCTTTATTAGTATTACATGGATTTTCTTCTTCTCCCGCAGTTTATCGTTATCTGATCCCACATATAAAAAATTATGATGCTATTGTATGTCCGGCTCTTACTGGGCATGCTGAAAGCATAGAGGCCTTCTCACATTCCAGAGCTTCCGATTGGTTATTAACAGCAACGAACGCGTGTGCTGAGTTAGTTAATGAATATAAAAAAGTAGACGTTCTTGGCCTATCTCTAGGTGGATTATTAGCCTGTGAATTAAGCAAAAAATTTAATTTAAATCACCTATTCCTTCTCGCACCGGCACTTAGATTACATATGAAGGTTGATTTCATGCTCAAGCTAGCTCAGATACTTCAATTTTTGGGGTTTCGTCATCTTCGTAATGCCGCAGGAAATATCAAATCAAATGAGCATGCCGAAATTGCTTATAGAAAACTGCCAGTTTCTGCGATAATCGAAATGCTTACTCTCTCACAAAATTATATATGGACACCGCCAACGTGCCCAACAGATCTGTTCTTGGGCACCTACGATGAGGTAGTTAACTCCCAACAAGTAGAGCAACTATTTTTACCTCTCCCCAATGTAACCATTCACTGGTTAAAAAATTCAGCGCATGTACTGCCTCTGGAGAGTGATATCAATGAAATTATCGAGAATATCAATTCAGTGAAATAAAGACTGCCCCAGGATTTCGATAAAAAAGAGACATCTTTCCGAGCGTAGCGAGAGATCTCCTGTAAAAGAGCATAATCTTTGCGTATCCTGGAATCATCTTGACACAAGGAACGCAAAAAACATAATCAGCTCCTCGGAAAAACGTCATCGTTGTTAATGACACGCTCATTAAATAAATACAAACAATTACTAGTTGAAAAAATAACCAAGATACTGTATTTTTTACGTTCAATTTGTAATTACAGGGTTTATTATGGACTTTAATTTATTTAAAACTATCAGTTCTTCTGCAGGTGTTGATGCATGTTCCGTTTTATTTTGTGCTGCTGCCCTCGCTGCCGGTGTATGGAGCCTAGCAAGTAGCAGAGATGAACAAGATTCATTGATGTTTATGCTGGATGGGTACAATGAACAATTTAGAACTCATGCAGATAATGACGATACACTGTACTTCAATTTTTCAGGTCTGGGCTTGTAAGGCATTCGGCCAGTTCAGCATATGTTTCACGACTGAACTGGCCTGATTCTGTTATGGAAACTGTTTGTTGTAACGATTAAAATCCTGCATGTCAAATTGGCTCCACTCACGCATATCTAAAACAGATCCGCTGTATGCCATAAAATCAGCTCGTGTGACGGGTATATTAAAATAATATATATCGCTGGCATCTGTTGCTAAATTGCTCTGATGGTTCACTGCAGAAATTTCAGCTACAGATTTATCATGAGTCTTCACAAAACTGCGCTGGGCACGTAAATAACGCCCCTTAAACTGAGAAGTTCCCCATAACTCTACATCAAGCCGATTAACCACTCCTGCTAACTGAACTTTTGAGGCATTTCTTGCTCTGACCGTTAAGTTATTGCTTTTTATCCAATACAAACTTAACCAGGCATCACCATTGATATTCAGTTTTGCAAGATTAGAAAATCCAGTGAGCTGGACTTTAGGATTGCCTTTAAGATATATACGTAAATTACGGCTGGAGATCCCGTCGATTTGAGTTAAACCACTTCCAACGATCTTCAATTTTTGTAAACCAAGGGTTCCTGCTAATCGAGTAGTACCTTGATTTTCTAAATACAGATCCAAATAACTGGTATGCAATCGTTGACCACGTATGGTTCCTGCCCCAACATAATGGAATCCATTCAGAAACCGGCCTCTGATGTCTGCATTAACCGCACCATAACGAGGATAGCCATTACCTAGAACCACATATAAGGTGTTTTGTGTAACGACAGTTTTCACTTGTGCCAAATCTCTTGGATCACCAGTTAATATAACTTGTGGTTTTTTATAACCGGTATGCAAATGGACATTGATACGCCCCTGAACATCTACTTGATTAAACGCAGTTACCGGCCTGTTTTGTGTTGTACTCCTGGGTGCAGATTTAGTTTCCGCGACGGGAGGTTTTTGCACCTGATGAGAACATCCCGCTAAAATAAAGACCAATAGAATCAATAAGTAGCACCGCTTAAACATAATATTCAATCCCATTTCAATAATCTCTCTACATTAGAGGAAGTTATAGTAATGTGCAAGACTACATCTCTATCAGAGGCAATACAAACAACAATGTCACAACAAGTCATGGCATTAATACCATGACTCCTTGGTGAAATTGGAAATAGTTACGTTATTAGGGCATGAATCATGGTATTGATTGTCAGGAGCTTTATTTATTAAAGACGCAACGGGCTCCTGCATAGGCATTAATGCCGGCAATTGAATAAATACATCAACAAGGAAGCCGTTTTTACAGCCCAGATAAAATTTACCAGCGTTATTACTACCAAAAGCCTTATTAATTTGCTCTCTTAATTGACTTAACCGGACCGTATCCCCTTTATGCTCAGTCAAGAACCGACCAAAAATCGATGAATCAATCTCTGTAGCCATCCGCATTGCCAATGAAAAATAATCATCAGGGGATAATATCTGACAACTTCCATGCTTGTTCCACTCATGGCGCTCCAGGCAACTGCCATAATTGTAGCTTGGCATAAGCGTTTTCAAGCGATCACCAACTGACTCAGAGAGCTCTACAGGCGAATAATCGCAATGATTTGCTCGCGGTTTCACATCACAAAAACCATATCGCTGACCACAATTATCCTGATTCGGCCATAGACCATGCAAGGTTAAATGATTCGCTTGATACGAATTTTTGGACAACTTTCTGCATTCAGGTTTACCTGCTTCATATCCATAGGTTTCACAAAAACCGGACTGAGAGCTCAGCGCCAAAACATGTGAATCGGCCATGCCAACTCTCGAGTCACATTGCTGGGCATTGCGCTCTGTATATTCGGTTATTCCGCAACTGGCACTAACCCAACGCAAAGCATTACGATGCTCGGCCATCACTATTCGTAGCCAGTCAGGGGGGCTTTTATTAATTTCTTTTAATTGATATTGCTGATGCATTTGCACCATCAAATTATCTGGATTGGTTTTATTGTTTTTTGAAATATAAGCAGGACATGACTTTGTCGCTTCAAAAGTACCGCTAACAGCATTCGAACCATTCACGTTTACAGAAATAACAAGGAACAGCAGGGTGATGAACTTTATCATTATACATCCCGACCATTGTTAGGTTCGTTCATTATACATAAGTCTTTTTCGAAAGCCAGCTTTTGAAATACGACTGATTAATTTTGATTAATAAGGATTTTTTCTTGAGAGTCTGTGAAAATTCAGTCTCATTCTGACACGCAAAAACTTGGCTCGCTCACAAGGCACGAGATAATTGAGTATGAAATATCAACTGACGCCAGGATAGTTTATAAAGCAGTTACTTCTTCAGCCTGTAGGCCTTTCGCACCTTTAGTAACCAAAAACTCAACCCTTTGGCCTTCAACCAAAGTTTTGCGCCCAGTACCACTGATTATCGAACGAAAGTGTACAAACAAATCATCCGCTGCGAGCCATAGATAGCCGAAGGCTAGGGCGAGTAGTCCCTGGTAGCCTTAGGGCCGGATGTTTTG
>NZ_CALMPD010000264.1 GCF_937871865.1 uncultured Legionella sp. | reverse complement strand
GATTTCCGCATCAGTGTCAAACACTTTTTGCATTTATTTTAAAAAATCTTTCTTTAATCTTTTATGCATATATAAGGTATAACTTATTCAAAATTACAAAAAAATATCTGCATTTAGCAGCTAGTGTGAACTAGCTATTTCGAATACATACATAAGCTCTTTCAAATACCGCTGATTATCAAGTGTTACGATCCATATGCTATCGAGTCCCTTTTCCACCCTATTCATCAAATTTCCAAGTCAACATACACTAGCCGGATGCATGTGAACCCTATAATCTTCCAACAATAACTAATAATGACTAATTAGAAATCTCGATACAAACGCCCTTCATCTCCTCGTTAATCATTATGTACGTTTCATTTTGTTTCTCTGTATTGCGATTCTTTGCAATAAAAAGTTAATCCAGCTCTGGCCATCTTATTCTTTTTTTGTTACTCTTCATAACTCAACTATGGTGGCTCTATTGGTCCCCTCGCGACGATAGATTGTGAACCCCGTCAGGCCCGGAAGGGAGCAGCGGTAACGATTGATTCGGGCGCCGAGGTGTGGCTCTTAGAGCCGCCACCCAATTTGTGAAAACCTGTATGAGCTATCTGGCACTTGCCCGTAAATGGCGACCACGCACATTTTCCCAACTGGTTGGCCAGGAACATATCAATAAAGCATTGATAAACGCACTAAATCAACAGCGCTTACATCATGCCTATCTCTTTACTGGTACCCGCGGTGTGGGTAAAACCAGCATTGCCCGTATATTAGCAAAAGCACTAAACTGTGAAATTGGAATCAGCTCTGAGCCATGTCTTCAGTGTGATGCCTGTACCGCAATTGAACAAGGGCGCTTTATTGACTTGATCGAAATTGATGGGGCATCCAAAACACGGGTTGAAGATACCCGAGATGTGCTTGACAATGTTCAGTATGCGCCAGCCAATGGCCGCTTTAAAATTTATCTGATCGATGAAGTGCACATGCTATCCCAACATAGTTTTAATGCTCTTCTAAAGACCTTGGAAGAACCACCGTCCCATGTAAAATTTATTCTGGCAACTACCGACCCGCAAAAATTACCGGTTACAGTCTTATCCCGTTGTTTACAGTTTAATCTGAAACATTTGCCAGCAGAGCTGATTAGCACACATTTGCAACTCATTCTGAAAGATGAACAATTACATTATGAAATTCAGGCATTGGATATACTTGCCCAAGCAGCTCATGGCAGCATGCGTGATGCCTTAAGCCTTCTTGATCAAGCGATAACAAGCTGTGATAAGCAATTGCTAGCCAGTGATGTAAAAATGATTCTGGGATATACACAGCAGGATTATGCGTTAAAACTATTATACAGCCTGGCGGAACGCAATGGCGCTACAATGCTCGATTTGAGTCAACAGATTGGAGTAGAAGGCAGTCACTTCCAATACGTTATAGATGAATTACTTAACTATCTTCACCAGATTGCGGTGTATCAAAGTATAGGTGATAACAACCCTTTGATTAAGCCCGTTGACGAGATCAAAATACTTGCACAACAATTCTCAGCAGAAGACATCCAGTTATTTTACCAAATAGCTCTCAAAGGTCGTGAAGAAATACATCTGGCCCCCACATTAGCTATCGGCTTTAACATGTCCCTATTAAGGATGTTAACCTTTAGACCAGCACCAAATGCTGCTCGTCCTCCTTTAGCCGTGCAACAAATCAGCTCCATGCCTCAACAAACAGAAGTCCCGGTGTCAACACAACACACAAAGCCCGTGGAACCTCCGAAAGAAGAAAAATTACCAATTGTTGCAAATATACCAAATCCTGTGATGCACACTTCCGAGATAGCGATTCCTGAAGAAGTGAAAAGTACTCCATCAAAATCTCAGCAACAAGTTGTTCCTATTGAAGCCCAAAATTGGGCAGACATTATTCCTCAGCTCCAATTGATGGGTTTTGCACTCAATGCAATTGAAAACTCTGAATTTATAAATAAAGAGGGCCGTGATGTTACCCTAAGAGTTGCCAGAGGACATGAATCATTATTCACGCCGACTACGATGAACCGAATAGAAACAGCGTTAGCAGAATATTACCAAAGTCCAATTAAAATAATCCTGAATACGACAACAGATGCTGTACAAGCAACACCAGCACAGCAAAAAGAACGAGCAACCCAGCAAAAACAGCAAAATGCAGAAGTGGCTTTGCACAATGACCCAGTATTTCAGCAGCTCCAACAAGATTTTTCAGCTGAATTGGTCAAAAATTCTATTGTCCCACTAAAAGATGACTTATAATAGTGTAACTAACCCTAAATAAACGAGGCATGCATGGATATTAATCAAAATCTTGGTAATCTGATGAAAGAAGCGCAAAAAATGCAACAACGTATGCAAGAAGCGCAACAACAACTAAGTCAATTAGTAGTGAGTGGTGAATCAGGTGGTGGCATGGTTGTTATTAAAATGAATGGTCGCCATGATGTAACAGAAGTAAAGATCAAGCCAACGCTGATGGATGAAGATATTGAAATGCTAGAAGATTTAGTTGCTGCAGCAGTAAATGATGCTGTTCGCAAAATTGAAAAAGCGTCTAAAGAAAAAATCAGTCAATTAACTGCAGGTCTTAATATACCAACTGATTTAATGGGCGGTGATAAAGGCGGTAAAGAGGAATAAGCCTAAATATGGATACTCTAACTCGCTTGGTAGAAGCACTCCGCTGCCTGCCAGGAGTAGGTCCCAAATCAGCACAGCGTATGGTATTTCACCTGTTGCAAAATCAAAGACAGCGAGGATTACACCTCGCTGGCTGTTTAGAACGAGCAATGACTCATATCAGCCATTGTCAACGGTGTAACAATTATACTGAACAAAATCTCTGTGCTCTATGTCAAAATCCCAGTAGAGATCAAACCTTACTCTGCGTTGTAGAAAGTCCCGCAGATGTTTCTGCCATAGAACAAAGTAATGCCTTTCAAGGTACCTATTTTGTTTTAATGGGTAAAATATCACCTCTGGATGGATTAGGACCTGATGACATAGGCCTACCCAAACTAAAAAATATGATCATTGAAGATGGAATTAAAGAAGTCATTATTGCTTTAAGCCCTAGTGTTGAAGGACAGACAACAGTACATTTTATTCACCAGCTGTTGCACGATCAACCAATAAATATCAGCCAATTAGCACATGGGCTCCCTTCTGGAGGAGAGTTAGAATTTTTAGATGGCAATACTATAGGCAGCGCCCTTCGAAACAGAGCAACAATTAATGTTTAAAATCATTCCTAACAAACTACACTTATATAGCCTTTTTTTCCTATTGTTTCTTCTTCTTGGACAAAATGCTCACGCGTCGTTTCATAAAAGCCTATGGCCTCAATGGGAAGTAAATAATCCTCTATCAAAGGAAATAATATCACACCAAGCTTGGCAAAATTTCCTGGATAAGCACATCATTACCAATGAAGAACAAATTAACCTGATTGATTATAAAAATCTCAGTCCGCAGGACATAAATTTATTAAAAGAATATATAAAAACAATGTCGCAAATTGACATTAATAATTACCCTCGACGTGAACAGTTAGCTTATTGGATTAACCTTTATAATGCACTGACGGTACAAACCGTTGCGAATTATTATCCAATTTCAAATATTCAGGAAATTAATATATCACCAGGTTTATTTAGTGTGGGACCCTGGGGAGCGAATCTAATTACCGTTAAAAATACTGCCTTAACTCTGGATGATATCAATAATCGCATTATCCGACCGATTTGGAATGATCAACGCACCCATTATGCACTGAATAATGCCACAATAGGCGCTCCCAACTTAAGCAAAAAAGCATATCTGGGCACACGACTTGAAGAACAACTCAATGAAGCAGCAATAACCTACGTTAATTCGCTTAGAGGTGTTCAGGTAATTGAAGGCCGGTTGGTTATTTCTAAATTATATGATTGGTATGAAGAAGATTATGGGGGTACGAAACAAGATGTAATTAATCATTTGGTACAATTCGCCCACGAACCCTTATTAAGTCAATTAAAACACATTAATACTATAGACAGTTATGTATACAACTGGCACCTCAACTCTCCAGCAACCCGTGCGTCATGAGACGGACAGCACTTCCCTACTTTACCCATTTCGCACTGTTTAATCTGTGCTTCCTGGGTTTGCAAATCCTGATGGTTTATTCACAAGCAGAAAGCCTTGTCAGCTCAATACAACTACCGATAAAAATTTATATTGAATTGATTGGAACGATATTCACCCATATGTCACTTTATTTAATTTTGTCATTGATTCAAACAGGGTTATTGATCGGAATTTTAAAACGAGAAAGGTATTATTTTTCTGTAGAGCAATGGCAACTCATCATTTGGGCTGTTTTTGCATGCTTTATTCTTAGTGCAAATGCCTATTTTTTTCCATTGAGTGTATTCAGCAAATTATTCTCACCACCAATTTCAGAGTTTTATATAATGATTATTTACTACTTGTCATTATGTTGTCTGATTTTATTGCTCCTGAATTGTTTATGCTACCGAATTAATTTACTTTTCTTTAGCCTTCTCATTTCGGTTAGTATTTATATTGGTATATCTTATTTTAAGGCTGCGCCAAATCCAGAAAGCACCTTATCGCCGAATGTTATTATCCTGGGCATTGACTCATTGAGTCCTGAAACTGTAAAGAAAAACAACATGCCCTTTCTTTATCATCTATTAAAAGACAGTGTCGGATTTACCAATGCCATTAGCCCCCTGGCAAGAACCTATCCCGCATGGTGCACGATTCTCACCGGCTTATACTCCAAACACCACCATGCAGATGAGAATTTAGTCGCGAAAACATCGGTAAACAATAAAGCCAGTATTCTTTGGGAATTAAATAAACTCGGTTATAACACAATATATGCAACGGATGATCGTCGATTTAATAATCTGGACACCGATTTTGGCTTTAAAAAAATTATAGGCCCACCAACAGGCGTTAATGATATTATTTTGGGCTCATTTAATGACTTTCCATTAGGCAATTTATTAATTAACTCAAGCATCAGTTCTTGGTTATTCCCATATAACTACTCGAACAGAGCCAGCTTTTTTTCTTATTACCCGAATACTTTTAGTACAAAACTGGAGAATGAACTAGAGCTCCAGCACCGGAATAAACCGATATTTCTGGCTGTTCATTTCGCCTTACCTCATTGGCCATATGCCTGGGCAAAATCATCTCCCGAAGAGGTCAATAATGAATTTAGTCTTAACAAACGAAATTCTCTGTACCAAGCTGCGATTAAACGAGTTGATCGACAATTTCAATCGTTTTATAGCTATTTACAAAAAAACCATTATTTTGATAACAGCCTGGTAATCATCTTAAGTGATCACGGAGAAGCTCTTTATTATCCCAATTCAAGATTAACCAATTATCAAAATTATCAGAGTTCTTTAAACAGCCATCTGGCAGAATATTTTAAAAATAAAACAGCAACCGACTTAGATAAAAGTGCTGGCCATGGTTCGGATATTCTGAGCCCCAAACAATATCATAGTGTATTAGGCTTCATGATTTATAAAAAGGGACGTTTAATTACAGGGGCCGATAAAATTGCAACTAGGGTGGCTTTAATCGATCTGGCCCCCACTATTTTATCGTTCCTGGATATCCGTAATCACCAAAGCATGGATGGCATCTCGTTACTACAAACAGTGCTCAATCCCAAACACAGATTACCACAACGTACATTTTTTATTGAAAGCGGAATGTACCCCAACCAGGATTTTTCTAAGGAAAAAATCATTGAGCTCGGACAAAAACTATACAATGTGAATCCCTGTACTGGAGAGTTGGAACTAAAACCCGACGCCCAGCAAGAAGTAAACAAGGATAAGCTATATGGCGTAATCAGAGGTGACTGGATACTAGCACTATATCCCGATGACTTATCTTATATTCCGGTTATCCAGAATCTCAAAACAGGCAAATGGATAGATAATTTGGATAGTGATTTCGCCAAAACCACACCCGCAGCAGACTTAGCCAAAGAACTAAAACAGTTTTATGGCAATAAACTTGCTTTCCCGATACCTTAACGGTAATTAAATAGCACTTTATCTGAATAGCGATATTCAACACATACGATTAATTCGACTTGGACCACTTTACGCATCCCCATGGCTTGGACTCGGACCTCACAAAAAAAGCTGCTTGTATTGCCAAATTTCGTAAACTATCAGAAGTAGGCAAATATATTGATCATAGATACAACGGTAATTCGTATGTTAGGAACTAGCTAAAGCCTAGATTAAGTGCTTCTCTTAATTTTTATCCTCAATAAACTCAAATAATTTTTCCACAGAATCGCTAATACCCACAGTGCCACATCCATAAATTGCAATGATTCGGAATACAGCCTCGCGATTGCGACTCCTGGCGTTTAAGTATTGCTTTCCTAAATCATATACATAAGGCTCAGTAGTTACATGTCGTTTTTTCAACTCGCCGCGCAATGCCTCCATAACACATTGCAATGCATGAAACACTCGTTCAACAGCATCTTGTTCCGATTTATTTAGCAAGGGAAGCCAATCCAAAGTTTTCCCCTGAGCAATGCTAAACAATGTATAGAGAAGATACTTGCTGTCTTTATTGGTAAAATAGCCATACAAATCAAGGCATTCGGTAGTAGTCAACTGACGATATAAAATAAGCATTTCTTCATGAAACATGGAATAAATTTCTTCTGCAAAAGAGGCTTCCTTTACTAATCGTTGTTGCAAAACCATCACCGCGTCGATCAAGCGATTAGGATTAAACCAATATTTATAGGCACGTCCTAAATCATGTAAGCGTTCAATGGTAACTTGCTCCTCGTTCTCTGGAGTAAACTTCACTTTTAAGTGCTTCACTGCCAATTGAATAATTTCTCGGTATTCTTCATTCACCTCTATCATTATTCCTTGTGGCAAATCATCACCATGAAATAAAAAATCAATGCCAGATTTTATCTCTTGTTGATGTGCAACCTGGTAAAGTTGTTGTTGCAATAATTCAATAAATTCATGCAACAACCCAAGTCGCATACGAACTGATACTAATTTCTCTGGATGAATCAATTCATTAAATAATTTGTCTGGATACAACTTATAAAAAAAGACTGCGTTCACCAGATTAACCACTGCAGGATCGGAAAAAAAATCAAGTGCCAGCTTTAATTCGCTCGGGCACCAATTACGAAACAAAAGAGAACACTCTTCATCCTTAGTTTTTCGCTGATTCCAATAAATGACCAAATCAGACAGCCACGGATGAAGATTAGCCTGATTAAATAATTGTTTTAATTCATAGTCATAAGCACTACTCCCTGCAGACTCCGAATTGGATAATCTATTTGAGGACATGCAGGTACATTGATGATAAAGAGATGCAATCTCGATAATTAATCTGGACTCCTCTTCCCAATCAGCTATTTTAGCCAGTTGCTGCTTTAATTCAGCAATCACATGGTATTGCTCAATCCAATGATAGGAATGAACTTTATGGCAAACATCATCCAGAACAAAATGATTATTCACATCAATTAATTTTAAATAATCCAAATATTTTTGCGCAAGAGAAGAACATAAAATGCCAATTTCTTTTTGGCAAGAATCCTTATCGTTATTTACATCCAGATAAGTATGCAGTCGACTTTCCAAATGCTTCAATTCATATTTTAGCAGTGCCTTGGCTCGATAATTATCCGTAGGAAACCAATGTGATAAGCTGGGTGTATTTTGGGTCATTCCATTTCTCCTCAAGCACCATTCTGAAGCTCGAACTTTAACAATAGCACCGAAATCTAAAATTTGTAACTTCGGTAAGAAAAAGCTATTTTTTGACGCAACTTATTTTATCAAAGTAGCAAATACATGAATTAAAATGAACTATCCTTATTAAATAGACAAAATCAATTGCAAGACGGAGATAATCTTGCCAAAATTAACACACTATTTTCAACCTTCAGGGGCAAATTGATGTTACACCCTCACTATTTGCTAATTATAGACGTAACACCAGTAAGTAATGATCTGAAGGATTATTTTGCAAAATTCAACTTGGAAATTGTACAACAACATTTACTCCACCCCATTCACCTCGAAAAGGGCATGCCCACTGCAATTTTAATTCATTGGTCCATATTAAAAAATGAACCCGAAACCATAAATCAATTTTATAATAATTTCCCTGTCCCTCTGATTATTATCTTTGATACTCCTGATGAAGAATCAAGCATTGCCATGTTAGAAGCGGGTGCAGATGATTTTATGACCAAACCGATTTATCCCCGAGAACTTCATGCTCGAATTGGCGCCATTGCTCGCCGAGTAATTCGCGCACAGCAAAAAATTGCCCATGGAAAAGATGTGCTCATGTTTACAAATTGGCGTATTTACCCGGCATCCCGACAGGTTTTCGGCGAGAATAATTTGGAATTGGCACTAAGTGCCGGTGAATACGATTTGCTGCTTACCTTTGTTCTACAACCACAACGAGTTCTCGATCGAGAATTTCTACTGCAAATAACCAAAAACACCGATCTCACTCCATTTGATAGAAGAATTGATGTACAAATAAGCCGCTTACGCCAAAAAATTGAGATCGATGCAAAAAAACCAGCCTTGATCAAAACCATTCGTAATGGTGGCTATATGTTCACTCCCCGAGTAGTCACACTGAAAGAAAGTGATGTTGATTAAAAAAAATGCATTTGTGGTATACTTTCCATCATTTCACTATGAGCTGCAATTTTACTATGCCCCAAATTATTGAAATTGAGATGGATGATTCTAATTTTACATTCAGCAACGATACTGATTTAGTCACTCATGGAATAAGCACCTGTATCGCCTTTATAATTTATGCATCATTTTTTGACGAAGATGATGAACTGATCCAGGCACGAGGTTTATTTCATTGGTCCGGATTTTCCTTGGAACAAGAAAACCCAGAACAAGAAACCTACGAGGTATTCAACAATTTTTTAGCAGAATTCAGAGAGGCTTTCGACTTAGCCCCTACACTTAAAATTCAAATCAGCAGCTTGATGTTTATTGGTGGAGAAAAAGCAGAATGGGAAGGCAAAGAACTTATTCTTTCAGGCACAGAACATGAAGTATCTCATTTAATAAAGGCAGTAAAGATGTTTGATTTTAGTACCGTTAATTTTGAGATTAATCCTGCCAATATCAATCATTATCATTTTCTAACCTCAGGGGATGAAATACTCTCCATAAAGGTCAAAAAGGATCAGTGCATCTACACAAAAGAGGATGAAAGCAAGGACGATTGTGATTATGACAACCCCAACCTTTCGCTGTCTTAATTAACTACGCACATTAGATCGAATCATTGTTACATTGTCATAAAAATAAAAGCCTGACTTTACACAATATTACGCCTAAACTTAAATTGATATCCCAGATTTATGCAGATGCTCCTCAATAAAGCATGACTATTAATTAAAATAAGTGGGGTAATTTATGTTGAAACAAATACTATTGATTGCCGGTGTTCTTTTTGCTGGCGTATTGTTACTGATGTATGTGTTTCAACGTCATTTGATTTATTTCCCTGATCGCCATGTTCCTGATTTAAAAAAATTTCGGGCGCAAGATATGAAAGTAGTCACCTTACAAACCAAAGATAACATCACATTAAATTCCTGGTATATGCCTGCTCAGGCCAACAAACCAACGGTACTGTATTTACATGGTAATGCAGGCCACATTGGTTATCGTATGCCCTTAGCTCGAGAATTCATAAAATCAGGACTTGGTGTGTTTCTGCTGGAATATCGTGGCTATGGTGGTAATAAAGGCAGCCCAACAGAAAAGGGATTTTATGAAGACAGTGAAACAGCGCTGAATTATTTAGTACAACAAGGAATAAAACCCTCTGCAATTGCTGTATTGGGTGAATCCATTGGAACAGGAGTTGCTACAAAATTAGCAAGCGAACACCAGTTCTGTGCACTTATCCTACAATCGCCATTTACCTCTCTAACCAGTGTGGCACAGTATCATTATCCTTGGCTCATTCTAAAGCCTTGGGATCAATTCAATTCACTGACTCGGATTAAAAATATTAATTCACCACTACTTATACTGCATGGCACAAAAGATCGAATAGTGCCTTACACTGAGGGTTTAGCTCTTTTCGAAGAAGCAAACAAACCGAAGAAAATGAGTACGCTAGAACATTATGATCATAATAATTTATGGGACAGTAAAGGATTTTCCAATGAAATCATTCATTTTATTAAAACACATTGTTCCTGACGCAGATAGTTATTCACAATAGAGCAACTTATCCTGTGATGGAAATAATCTCTTCGCGCCAGGCATTCCTACCGTCATCATAGATTCGAATGTTACATTGGTTGGAGATATTTTGATGATTCCAAATTCCCCAACTTCGGCTCAATAATGTATCATAGACACCCAAGACAAAAATCTGCATCAAATAGTTAACCAACGATGAAATCTTCTCCAACACCTGGTATTCGGGTCCATTCGCAAACCGCACCATGATAACTTAAAGCCGCAATATCGGGCTGTGCTGGCCCTCTAGCTGTAATCACGAAAACACATGCCTTGGATTCAAAAGAAGTCTCTTTCTTCACTGCAGTAAGCGTGTACGCAATATCAAAATCAGCATCAGCTGGAAAACCAAAACCATAAATAAACGCAGCATCCGAAGACAGGGTTGCGGTTCTCAACGTGTTACATGATGAATCAGTAAAAACTCCTTGCTGATTTATTGGTTGCAGCGTTAAACTCCACTGCCCATCAGTAGATGTCACATTATGCCAAGTGTGAATGCCAGGGCAAAGTGGGAATGCATTGACTTGGCCGACAACAATGGATAATAACAAAACAATTAATTTTCTCATGATACTCTTCCTTAATAAAATCGGCTTCCATTCTTTCAGAATGCCTCCTAAAAATCCACAATAAGAGATAAGATAAACTCCTCAGGCTATCACATTTCTCAGTGTATTCTGAAAATAATTAATTATTTCGTTTCTTAGCTACTTTGATCATTTTCACTCCTTTAATCGTATTATCACTGACTCTCAATATTTCAATACGATAATTTTCAATCGTCAAACAAGATTCTGCCGGGGGTATATAACCAAGAAACTCAATAATTAGGCCACTTAATGTTCTTGGTCCGATAGAAGGCAAATTCCAACCCATCATCCGATTTAAGTGCCTTAGCGTCAGGCTTGCATCCACAATAACAGAGCCATCCTCCTGAGGCAGTATATCGCGACTTAAATCCGCAATATCGGTGGTAAATTCACCGACAATTTCTTCAAGAATATCTTCCATGGTAACCAAACCTAAAATATCTCCATATTCATCAACAACAAAACAGCTCCTTCTTTTCATTTTTCTAAAATTTAAAATTTGGATATTAAGGGGAGTCGCTTCTGGAATAAAATAAGGAGCATCGGCTGTATTTAATAAACTGTTAATGTTCAGTTTATTTTCCAAAGCAAGGTTTAATACATTTCTCGCGTGTATCATCCCGACCAAATTGTCTATAGATCCACGATAAATGGGTAAGCGTGTGTGTTGAGCGGTTTCTAGTTGCTCAAGTAATTGCAACCAGGGTTGCTCCAAATCGATGCCAACAATCTCTGCTTTCGGCACCATAATGTCTTCAACTGTCGCCTGCTCCAGATCCAATAAACTGATCAACATGCTTTTATGTTCCACTGGCAATAGCCCTCCTGCTTCATGCACTACGGAACGTAATTCTTCACCAGTTAAAGCCTCTTTTTGGATACGGTTAATTGAAATACCAAAAAGGCGCAAAATTCCATTTGAAAAAAAACTGATAATCTTGACTAAAGGGGCAAAGACCCATTGTAAAACAGATAAAGGAAATGACGAGGCGAAGGCTACTTGTTGCGGGTATATTGCCGCTAATGTTTTCGGTGTCATTTCAGAAAGAACCAAAATAATCAGGGTTAAAAGTATTGTAGCAATAGCAACCCCTAAATCATCGTAATAACGTTGGCCAATTAAAGTAGCAATAGTCGATGCCACGATGTTAGCCAAAGTATTACCAATTAATACGACACTCAATAAACGATCTGGTCTGGCGAGCATTCGATTGACCCTGATAGCCTGTACATTGTTCTTCTTAACCAAATATCTCAATTTATATCGGTTAATTGACATAATGCCTATTTCAGCCGCAGAAAAAAATGCTGATAAAAGAATCAATGAAAGCAACATAATTAATAAGGAAGTAATATGAAATTGCACTTGTTTTCCTTAAGCTAGGGCCGTACTAAAATAATTCTCGAGATGAATTAAATTAAACATAAAAGTCCTTTGCCTGGCACTATGAAAAATTAAGGTGTACGAAAGACCACAGCCCAGAAGAATAAAATGGTGAACATAATTCGTCATTACGATGCCTGACACTAAAATCCAGTGCAATTTTACACAGAAAATACGCCCTGGATTGTTGCGTTATGCGTATAACAATAAGATTGTCCCTTGCTTTCGACCAAGGAACAACAAATCAATCGACAAACTGCTTCTTTAGTAATTATTTTGAGGGTTGATTAAATCGTTCGATGCTTGACATAATTTCCTCACGAGCAGCCTCCGGGCCTACCCAGCCATCTATTTTCACCCATTTACCTTCTTCCAAGTCTTTATAATGATTGAAAAAATGCTCTAGTGATAATAATAAATGCTGAGGTAAATCTTTATAGGTCTCAATAGATTGATACATTTTGCTGAGTTTTGTAGTTGGGACCGCCAGTAATTTAGCATCGACACCTGATTCATCAGTCATTTTCAGCATACCAACTACCCGGCAAGGAATAACCGCACCGCTGATTAAAGGTACCGGAGTGACCACTAAAACATCAACCGGATCACCGTCTTCGGAAAGAGTATTTGGAATATAACCATAATTAGTAGGATAGAACATAGCTGTAGCCATAAATCTGTCGACAAATAAAGCACCAGTTTCTTTATCGACTTCATATTTTACTGGCTCACCGTGCATAGGAATTTCAATTATTACATTAATTTCATTTGGCACATCTCTGCCACTTTTGATCTCCATTAAACTCATTTATGCACCCTTATACTAATAAAAAGCGTTATTATGCGAAAAATCCTGCCAAAAGGCAAAGACAAGCTGTCGCAATCTCATGAAGGAACTGTATAATAACCATTTGAACCTATCTAATCAGACTACTTATGACTTGCTTGTTTTGTAAAATTGCACAGGGAGAGCTACCCGCCACTGTTGTTTTTGAAGACAATAATATAATGGCTTTTAGGGACATAAGACCACAAGCACCGGCACATTTATTGATTATACCCAAGCGTCATATTGCGACTATCAATGACGTGGTTGATGATGATGCTCAACTTCTAGGGGCCATGATCTTAAGAGCCAGAAAATTGGCTGAAAGTGAAGGCATCAGTGAAATTGGTTACCGATTAGTTTTTAACATTAATTCTGGTGGCGGGCAGGAGGTTTACCACATTCATTTACATTTACTGGGCGGACGTCAAATGACTTGGCCGCCAGGTTAGGAATACTAGCTATGGAACAACTATACTCAAAACTATTAAAGGAACTTGGCGAAGACATAACACGTGAAGGGTTGGTAGACACTCCAACTCGTGCCGCCAATGCGATGCGTTATTTAACCAAAGGCTATACTGAAAGTATCGACGACATCATTAATGATGCCTTATTTGATTCAGATATGAGTGAAATGGTTATCGTCAAGGAAATAGAGCTCTACTCTTTATGTGAACATCATTTGTTACCGTTTATTGGTAAATGTCATGTAGGATATTTGCCTAATGGGAAAGTAATTGGTCTATCAAAAATTGCTCGAATTGTTGATTTTTTCGCACGAAGATTACAAATACAAGAGCGATTAACCGGTGAAATTGCTCACTGCATCGAATCCATCACAGGTGCACGCGGGGTAGCGGTCATTATTGAATCGAAACATTTATGTATGATGATGCGTGGTGTTGAAAAGCAAAACTCGATAATGACTACGTCTGTAATGCTGGGAGAAATGCGCTCAAACTCAAACAGCCGAATGGAATTTTTGAATCTGGTTCGTTAACTATTCCATCAATGTTGCATTGTCCATTTATTCTTCATCTCTTAAAGAAGAAAGCCCATTAAAAAATTCATCCTAATGGGCTTTAGTTTCATTGCTCAATACATTTAAATTATCTCGTCCCACAAGTTGATTGCAGGACGATAAACAATGATTACTCTTCTTCTGAACCGTCGTTTACATCGGCAACGACTTCTTGCGGCTCAGCAACAACAGGAGCTGCGGTTTCAGCTTTCACTTCAGCTTGTGGTCTGTCTTTCCATTCTAATTTCACACGACCTTGTTTATCCACACCAGCAACAAAAACTTCGATATCCTGGCCTTCTTTAAGAACATCTTCAACTTTTTGTGCTCTGTCATTACAAATTTGAGAAATATGCAACAAACCATCTTTTCCTGGCAGTAAATTAATGAACGCACCGAAATCAACGATTTTACTTACCTTACCTTGGTAAGTTTGGCCCACTTCAACTTCGGCAATTAGTGCTTTAATTTGACGTTGCGCTTCTTCCAAAGCATCCATATCAGGAGAAAAGAGCTGAACCACGCCAGTGTCATCGATATCAATGGAAACACCTGTACTTTCAATCAATCCTTTAATCGTAGCACCACCTTTACCAATAATAGTTCTGATTTTATCTTCAGCAACTTTCATCGTAGTAATTCGTGGTGCATGCTGGGACAATTCTACTCTATGCTCAGACAGTGCATTGTTCATAACCCCCAGAATATGAGTACGTCCTGCAAGTGCTTGTTCCAACGCTTGCTCCATAATCTCACTGGTGATACCTGTAATTTTGATGTCCATCTGTAACGCAGTGATACCATTTTCGGTTCCTGCTACTTTAAAGTCCATATCACCTAAATGATCTTCATCACCTAAAATATCAGTCAATACAGCAAAACGATCGCCTTCTTTAATCAAGCCCATTGCAACACCTGCAACAGGTGCTTTTAAAGGCACACCAGCATCCATCAGCGCCAGACTGGTACCACAAACAGTAGCCATAGAGCTTGAACCATTAGATTCAGTGATTTCAGATACGATACGCAGAACATATGGGAACTCTGCGGCTTCAGGTAACACTGCCATGAGAGCACGCTTCGCCAAACGACCATGACCAATTTCACGTCGCTTAGGACTACCCACTTGACCTGTTTCTCCGACAGAGTAAGGAGGGAAATTATAATGAAGCATAAATCTGTCTCTACTTTCACCATTTATTCCATCAAGTATTTGTGCGTCGCGATCATTTCCCAGCGTTGCAACCACAATCGCTTGGGTTTCTCCACGAGTAAATAAACAAGAACCATGAGTTCTATCAAGAAATTTAGTACGTATCGCAATAGGTCGAACCGTTTTATGATCGCGACCATCAATACGAGGTTCACCATCAAGGATACGGTTACGTACTGTTGTACGTTCCAACTCACCAAACATATCTGCAATAGCATCAGCAGATAATTCTTCATTACTGGCCAATAATGCTGCGATGGTTTGCTCTTTTAGTTCACCTAGCCGCTGATAACGTTGTTGCTTGTCTCTTAAAAGATAAGCAGCCTCAACTTCATTCTTGGCGACTTCTGCGACTCGCTCTTGTAAGGCAACGTCGATTTCAGCAGGTTTCCAATCCCATCGAGCCTTTCCTCCTTCTGTAGCTAATTCCTCAATTGCTTTAATAACGTTTTTCATCATTTCATGGCCAAACATAATGGCGCCACGCATGATGTCTTCGCTTAATTCTTTGGCTTCTGATTCAACCATCAAAATCGCATCTTTGGTTCCTGCTACAACTAAATCCAATTGAGATTGTTCAAGATCTTTTCTGCTTGGATTCAATAAATAGATGCCATCCTTATAACCTACGCGAGCAGCACCAATTGGTCCATTAAATGGCACACCAGAGATGGCCAACGCTGCAGAAGCACCAATCATGGCAAGAATGTCAGATGACACTTCAGGATTTAGAGAGAGTACTGTTGCAATAATTTGTACTTCATTTCTGAAATTATCAGGGAATAGCGGTCTAATCGGTCTGTCAATCAATCTTGAAATCAATGTTTCATTATCACTTGGTCTGCCTTCTCGCTTTTGGAAGCCACCAGGTATTTTACCCACAGCATAAAATTTCTCCTGGTAGTTGACAGTAAGAGGGAAAAAGTTGTTATTTTCACCACCGTCTTTTTTTCCAACAACAGTTACCAAAACTTGCGTACCATTCATACTTGCTAAAACAGCACCATCAGCTTGTCGTGCAACCTCACCCGTTTCCAAAATTAAGGTGTGTTCGCCAAATGCTATTTCTTTTATCAATTTAGCCACGTAATGTTCCCCATTAAGTAAAATTAACGAAAAAAAAGGCGCAGAAAACTGCGCCTTTTTTTAAATGATTGTATCAATTTGACGTGTCTCAAACGAGACAATAACCTCATCAATCAATAAGAATCTCTCAATCCCAGACTTTGAATTAATGTTTGGTAACGAGACAGATCATTTCGTTTCAAATATTTTAAAAGCTTACGGCGCTTATTAACTAATTCCTGCAGCCCGCGTCTGGAATGAAAATCTTTTTTATTTCCTTTAAAATGGTCAGTCAAATATTTGATTCTGCCAGTAATTAAAGAAACTTGAACCTCAGGTGAACCTGTATCTTTATCGGCACGTTTATATTGATTAACAATTTCTGCTTTTTCCGCGCTATTTAGCGACATTATACACTCCTGGAACTACTAAGTATTCATTTAAAGGCGGACATTCTATCAAGGCATGTCAAACGAAACAAGTGTTAGAAATTAATTTGTGCAAAAAATTTCATATTTATTCACCAATCAACTGAATAATTTAATCATTCAAGTCATGATGGGAATGAAAGTAATCGCTTCGCTTTTAAATCACCGTTGATTTGCTGTTCACCCAATCCAATAAATTGTGCACGTTCATCATAGAGACGAACACAATCTGCCACATCAACATCCATCTTATTAACCAGAACTTTACCTTGACGAATTTGAAGAACTTCATCCTCAGTTAAAGTTACGGAATTTAAATAATCAACAGCCTTATCCATCGGAATCAGACAATTGAGCCTTTCTGTCAAAGTCATGGCTTGCAAATCGTCTAGGGAGCGCATCACCATGTTTTGAAATCCTGAGGTGTAAAGTCGATGCAAACGAGTTACATGAGCACCCACTTGTAAACTATCACCTATGTCTTCAACCAGATTACGAATATACGTTCCTTTACTGCAATGAACAGTCAGTGAAAACCGGGTTCCATCAAATTCATTCAGCTGTAATTGGTTGATAATAATATCACGTGCTGTACGTTCAACTTCAATCCCTGCTCTTGCCAGCCGGTATAAAGGGGTGCCATTATGTTTTAATGCAGAAAACATGGAAGGAACTTGTTTAATAGCTCCCTTATACTGCAACAAAGTATCTTCTAACTGTCGCTTTGATACCTCAAACTCATCAACTTGAATCGTAATTTCGCCCATTGAATCAGACGTATTTGTTTTGATACCAAGCAAACCGGTTGTTTCATAACATTTATCTGCATCGAGTAAATACTGGCAAATTTTGGTGGCTTCACCGAAACAGACAGGCAACATGCCTGTTGCAAGTGGATCAAGGCTTCCCGTATGCCCAGCCTTTTTTGCACCAAAGATACGTTTAACCTTCTGCAGCGCACTATTAGATGTAATCCCTTCGGGCTTATTTAATAATAAAATTCCATTTATTGGCGTTTGTTCTTCAGCTATTTTCATCGTCATCAGAATAAGGAACATTGGCTTCATCAATTAAACGGCTAAGACGCTCACCATATTCTATTGATTCATCATAGATAAAATGTAACTGTGGAACCGTTCTTAAAGTAATGCTGCGAGCCAATGCACTTCGTAGATAACTTGCTGCAGCATTTAAAATACTGGTAGCCAATTCTTTATCTACATCAAATATAGTGAAATATACTTTAGCATGTCCTAAATCAGCGGCTACTTTAACAGCTGAAATGGTTACAAAACCGGTCAAGCGTGGATCTCTGACTTCAGTAGGAATTATCTGAGCCAGCTTGCGCTGGATCATCTCAGCAATCCGGTCTGTTCGTTTAAAATTATTACTCATATTTATAGATCACGCTTAATTTCAACTGTTTCATACACTTCAATTAGATCACCAGGCTTAACATCATTATAATTTTTCACTCCGATACCGCACTCAAAACCTTGACGCACTTCTAAAACATCGTCTTTAAAGCGTCTTAAAGATTCAAGTGTTCCTTCGTAAATAACAACGTTAGAACGCAATACACGGATAGGGTTATTACGTTTGATTGAGCCCTCTGTAACCATACAACCTGCAATTGCACCAATTTTAGGTGATTTAAAGACATCTCGAACTTCTGCAATACCAATAATTTCTTCTTTAAACTTAGGTGCCAACATACCGGTTAAAGCACCTTTAATTTGATCTACGATATCGTAAATCACACTATAATAATGTAATGATATTGACTCTTGCTCTGCGAGTTTTTTCGCTCCAGCATCAGCTCGGACGTTAAATCCAATTAAGATACCATTAGATGCGATTGCTAAATGAACATCTGACTCAGTGATTCCACCAACACCGTTAGAAATCACTTCAACTTTAACCTCATCATTAGATAGTTTGATTAAAGCATCTGAAATTGCTTCAAGAGAACCTTGAACATCAGCTTTTAATACAATATTTAATACTTTCGACTCAGTAGCTGTCATATTTTCCATAATACCTTCTATCGAAGATTTTTGGCGTCGTGCTAACTTAACATCACGGAATTTACCTTGGCGAAACAGGGCAACTTCTCTTGCCTTTTTCTCATCAGGAACAACTACAGCTTCATCCCCTGCATGCGGGATCGCTGATAATCCTAAAACCTCAACAGGAATAGATGGACCAGCGCTTTCAACCATATCACCATTATCGCCGACTAATGCACGAACACGTCCATACTGGAAACCGGCTAACAGGATGTCACCTTTACGCAGTGTTCCGCTTTGTACAAGGACGGTTGCTACAGGGCCACGACCTTTGTCAAGGCGTGATTCAATGACGACTCCTTTAGCAGCACCATCTGTTAGTGCGGTAAGTTCAAGGACTTCGGATTGCAACAGTATCGCATCAAGTAAATCATCTATGCCTAAACCGGATTTGGCTGAAATATTAACAAACATAGTATCGCCACCCCATGCCTCAGGGATAACTTCGTAAACGGACAATTCATTCATAACCTTTTCAGGATCTGCATCTGGCTTATCCATTTTGTTAATAGCCACGATAATAGGTACTTTTGCTGCCTTCGCATGCTGAATAGCTTCAACAGTCTGAGGCTTCGCGCCATCATCCGCCGCCACGATAAGAATTACGATATCAGTAGCCTGAGCGCCTCGAGCCCTCATTGCAGTAAATGCCGCATGTCCTGGAGTATCTAAAAAGGTAATGTCACCTTTGGGCGTGCTTACGTGGTACGCACCAATGTGCTGAGTAATACCGCCAGCTTCTCCAGCCGCAACTTTAGTACGGCGAATGTAATCGAGTAGAGATGTTTTACCGTGGTCAACGTGCCCCATGATAGTTACAACAGGAGCCCGTGATTCGGTATTAATACCTTTGGATATTGCCTCACCCAAACCAACTTCAATAGCATCTTCTTTAATAATTGAAGCTTTATGCCCCATTTCTTCAACAACGATAACCGCCGTTTCCTGATCTATAACCTGGTTAATAGTCGCCATAGCACCTAAAGTCATCATTACTTTAATTACTTCAGCTACTTTAACAGACATCCGTTTTGCAAGTTCAGCAACGGTAATGGTTTCAGGGATCAAGACTTCTCTGACAATAGGAGCAGTAGGTAATGCAAATCCATGCGTTAATGACTCTTCAGCTTCTCTGTATTTTTCTGACTTCTCAGAGCCCTTACGTTTTTTAAATTTATTCCGTCCACCACGTCTATGAGCATCTTGTTCGTCATCTTCGCGATCAAAAGTCTGATATTTAGGTTTTTTCTTTGCTTTTTTAAATTCAGCAGACTCTGACTCTGTACTTGCTGGTTCAGCATGCTTCTTTTTAACCGACTTATCTACTTTAGCTTCTTCCTTTTTGGTCGCAACTGGAGCAACCTCTGAATCACTGGGTTCTGCCTCAGCTGCAACCGGTTCCACAGGCTCAACAATAGCAACGGGTTCTTCTGTATTTTCATTTGGCAGTGCATCTGCATCTGATGCTGTTTCAATCGTTTTATTCTCTAGAGATTCAGCAGCATTTTCATTGTCTGTAACTTCTGGATTATCCTGAATAGCAATTTGTTGCAGCTCGTCTATATTACTTTCATCTGCTGCATCAATAGTCTCTTCAACTTCCGGTTGCTCGATAATAGAACTGCGCTTCACAAAAGTTTTCTTCTTGCGAACCTCAATATTAACCGTTTTCCCACTGTGAGCATCATGGCCAACAGTAACTTGCGTTAAACTTTTACGTCGTAAGGTTATTCTTTCAGGTGCAGCACTGGTATCTCGCGTAGAACTACCCTTTAAATGATTGAGTAAGATTCGCTTTTGATCTTCATTCACAGTTTGTTGATCATCGTTAAAAGATAACCCTGCTTCCTGTAACTGGTTCAATAAGCGTTCAACCGGGATACCAACGACTTGAGCTAATTGTTTAACCGTCACATCCGCCATATTTTAATCCCCTTTCAGCAGTTCTAATATAACTGCAAATATTCTAATACTACTTTCACCACATTGGTGTATAAATTTTCAAAAAAAGTTTCTATTGAAACCAAGGTTCTCTGGCTTTCATAATTAATTCGCCAGCTTTCTCTTCCGTTACGCCTTCTATATCTAATAGTTCATCTACAGATTGTTCAGCAAGCTCTTCCATAGAAGTAATGCCTTTACTTGCTAATTTGATTGCTAATTCTTCAGTCATACCATCCATGTTTAAAAGAGTATCATCGGGAGAACCAGATAAGCCTTTACCTGACGTAAGCGCCATGGTTAGAAGTGTATCATTTGCTCTATTGCGCAGTTCCTCTACAATTTCATCATCAAACTCTTCAATAGCTAATAACTCATCCTTAGGAACATAAGCAACTTCTTCTAATGATGAAAAACCATGAGCCACTAATAATGCAGCAATTTCCTCATCAATTTCCAATGCTGTAGTAAACAATTTTACAATTTTTCCTGATTCTTCCTGATTTTTATTTTCAAATTCATCCATGGTCATTACATTCAAGGTCCAACCAGTTAATTGGCTGGCTAATCGAACATTCTGTCCATTTCGACCAATTGCCTGTGACAACTGCTCTTTTTCTACAGCCAAATCCATAGTATGACTGTCTTCATCAACCACTATGGATGATATATCAGCTGGTGCCATGGCATTGATCACAAGCTGAGCAGGATTATCATCCCATAAAATAATATCAACTCGTTCGCCACCCAACTCACTGGAAACAGCCTGTACTCGCGCACCGCGCATTCCAACACATGCACCAATTGGATCAATACGACCATCATTAGTTTTAACGGCAATCTTCGCTCTATTTCCAGGATCACGAGCAGCAGCTCTAACATCAATAATGTTTTCGCCAATCTCAGGAACTTCTATCCTGAATAATTCAACTAGCATTTCGTTACGAGTACGACTCACAAATAACTGTGGCCCACGTGCTTGTGGGGTAATTTCATATAAATAAGCACGAACTCTGTCATTGGGGCGAAACATTTCATGTGGCAACATTTCGCTGCGAGGTAAAAAAGCTTCAGCTTTTCCACCCAGATCTATAATAATATTATCACGTGTTACTTTTTTTACGGTTCCATACACCAACTGACCTAGCTTATTACGGAATTGATCAATAACCAGCTCACGCTCAGCTTCTCTGACTTTTTGCATGATAACCTGTCGAGCAGTCTGGGCTTCAATACGGCCAAATTCAATAGAGGGCATAGGCTCTTCGATACGCGTACCTACAACAGCCTCAGGATTTCTTTCACGAGCTTGTTCCAGCGTCAATTGATGTTCTGGAAACTCTAATTCATCATCACTCACAACATCCCAATAACGGAATGTTTCGTATTCACCGGTTCTTGGATCCATCTTGATGCGTACACCAATATCTAATCCGAAGATTTTCCGAGTAGCTGACTCCAATGCGGCCTGAATGGCAAGTATAATAACTTCTTTACTAACGCCTCTTTCGTTTGATAACGCTTCAGCAACTAATAACAATTCTTTGCTCATTGTACGCCTCTCTAGACTGTCAAATATGCTTTTACAATATTTGAAAAAAGTAGTTCATGATGTTCATTATTAATATCGAGTACCACTGTATTGTCGGTTGCCGATATAATAGTTCCTGATATCTTGCGTTTCCCGTTTACAGGCTTAAATGTTTTTACTTGTACTATCTGGCCTATATAACGCTGATATTGCCAGCCATAAAACAAGGGTCTGGGGATGCCTGGTGATGATATTTCCAGACTATAATTTCCTGGAATGGGGTCTTCTACATCGAGCAGAGCGCTTATTTGTCCACTGACTGCCTGACAATCTTCTATCCCAATTCCATCCGATTTATCTATGTAAATTCGTAACAATGAATGTTTGCCCTGGAAGAGGTATTCACAGCCCCAAAGTTCATATCCCATATTATTAACAGTTGGTGATAGTAATTCTACCAGTTCGTCTTGCATCATAGTATTTTACAAACAAAAAAAGGGCGTACACGCCCAAGTCTGTTAGATGACTTAGAGTAGCACAGTACCCTATTAAACATAATAAAAAACCCCAATAATGGGGTTCTAATAAATTGGTAGCGGGGGCAGGATTTGAACCTACGACCTTCGGGTTATGAGCCCGACGAGCTACCATGCTGCTCCACCCCGCGTCA
>NZ_CALMPD010000263.1 GCF_937871865.1 uncultured Legionella sp. | reverse complement strand
ATACAATGGCACTAAATCAATCAATGTGCCCACACAGTTTGTTTTCAGATGAAAATCAGTTTGCGCTGATATTGGAGAAAGAATGAATCGAGCAAGTATTATTTGTATGGTATTTTTCGGACTGATTTATGCCGCTCAAGCTCAGAAAATAGCAAACAATACAGTAGAACAGCAATTGCGAGTATTGGAAGAACGCTCTGGAGGACGTCTTGGTTTGTCAGCCATAAATATGGACAATGAACAAAGAATTCAATATCGAGGAGAAGAACGATTTCCAGCGGGATGTACAGCAAAAGTTATCGGAGTCGCCGCCCTGCTGAAAAAAAGCGAACTTAATGCATCATTATTAAATAAGAAGGTCCAATATACAGAAAAGGACCTGGTAAACTGGACTCCAATCACTGGCAAACATGTACACGAAGGAATGAGTGTTCAGGATTTATGTGCCGCAGCTATTTCGTATAGTGATAACACCGCAATGAATCTTCTGGTCAACGAATTAGGCGGTTTAGAACAAATGAACCAATTTGCAAAATCACTCGGAGACACTGCTTTTCGCCAGGATCACGGATGGCCGGAAGAAGCTCTGTCGTCCCCGTTTGATAAAACAGACTCGACGACCCCACAAGCAATGGAACAAAGTTTTAGAAAAATTCTGTTTGACAATGCATTGACCCAAGCCAATAGAGAACTACTCAAAAATTGGCTCATCCATAATGTGACCGGCAATAAACGAATCAGAGCAGGCGTACCGCAAGGCTGGACAGTGGGAGATAAAACAGGCTCAGGATTTCATTATGGCACCACAAACGACATTGCCGTCATTTGGCCACCACAATGTAAACCCATTGTGATTACCATTTATTATTCATCCAATCAAAAAGATGCGCCTTTGCGCGAAGATATACTCGCATCAGCAACCAAAATAGTTTTAAATGAATTTGGAAGAACAAATTCATGTGTAGCTAAAGCATTACGCTCATCCACTGTTTGAGATGCATGAAATTACTGCGAATTGATTTATATTCATTAATTTTTTTGATGTTCCTGCGACAGCAGGAATCCATCATTATTTAAGCATTGCACCACTTTAACGAACAGAATTCTGCCTACGTAGGACTATTTACTAAATAGAGGAATTAGCTCTTGGAGAGCCAGTTGTGCCTGAGCTTGACGTGCAGTCTCCATTATCAACATGCTCATCAATAACTGTCTCCAATAGCTGTTTGCCGCCCCCTTTTCGCGGTGTTGTACTGTCTCTAAAGGCAAGGCTTTCATGTGAGCCAGATTCAAAAAAGCTAAGTACCGGAGGCTTGGATGTGTTTCTGCTTGGAGTGACGGTTCCATTTGCTTTAAAATGTAACCCTGAGAATTGTTCCTGTTTCAGCATTTCGTTTAAAACATACTTACAGTTTTCATGATCCCTGGCTAATGATGATTCACTATCCAAAGGTAGTGCCACAATACTTCCCACATGAAGCTCCGCTGCCATCATCATATATATTTTATTGCGTTGCTGTATGTCTTTAGTAATCGCACCAAAAATAAGATCGCGCACAGCAGTGCTTGAACTCTCCACAAAGTTTACAAGAGGTGAAGTCAACGATTGAATCGCTGCAGGGATTGTCCCCAAATACCATTGTTTTAAAACAGACTCCTTCAATAGCTGGGCTTCCTGACTAATAATAGGGTTAATAACACGAATTAAAATAAACGCGATTAATTTACATAACAAAACATGTTCAGAACTATCCAATTCTTCCCGTCGTTTTAAATCAGCATAACCCAATTGAGCAATGCCCTGGATAAATGCCGGAAATTGTTTTGGCGATAATATGGTATTTAATGCGCTGAGGAAATGTTGCTGGACAGCTTCTATATCTGTTTGTTCCGCTTTAAAGAGTTCTACCGTAAAAGTATCAGACTCACACTGAGTTAAATCAATTGAACGCAAAGAATCGGCTAAAGCAAATACAGCCTCCCAAACCATCTTCTTATATTCTTTACGATCCTCATGTTCCAGGTAGTGTTGAATCAATAACGGTAACAGTTTATTACCTCGACACCAGCTGTCACCAGTTTCCAATTGATACAACTGAGCAACGAGCATTAATAATTCAGGTTCGGACAAATGGTTTAGTAATACGACGGCAATGTGCTGACAGAATTTACCTGATGCCTCATTCAGCACTCGAATACCCCAGGATAATTTCGTTTTATCCTTCGGTCTCGCTAACGAAAGTACGAACTCTGTGGCTATCATGGGGTCGCAATCAAATAAATGGTTAAAATAAAGTTCTAATGAATCATCTTCATGAATGATTTTGCTAATTGGCAGTAATGGGATCTTGCTGGTGCTTATACCGCGACTCATGCTCTTCTTCTCAGAAAGACTGGATTGAGAACGTTTTCTTGAACGTTCGATGACACCTGATGATATTGACGGAGAAGAACTGTCCGACATTTTCTGAGATGAACTATAAAAACTCATGGTTTTGGTGGATGAATAAACACCTCGTTTTGTTGCCACATGCTCCTCACTATTCGATGAGCTGGCTACCCCTTCGCCTTTATTTTTTGCCACGGTACCTGTTTTTTTACCCGAAGAACTGCTGTGCGATTCCAACACCAGTTTAGATGATTGAGGTTTAACAGAAAATAATGTGCGTTGGTGTTTACTGCTATCAAATGGAGTTGACGTAGTACATGAAGAATCTGTTTCTGTCAGTTGGCTTCCTGCTATCTCACCAATAACAGCAAAACTACATGTTACTTTTTCTAACAGTGTATCATTCATTACCAGTTTCATTAAAAGAGGAGGTTTGGAGATACTGTTATTTTTCCCAAGTTCGAGTTCATGCCAAGAAGGACATGAAATGCCATAGATAATTCCAATCTTAATTGTTGTATGTCCTTTATATTCCAAAGGTCTTGTCTCTTTAATCTTAATCGAGTTTCTACCAACTCTAATAATGGTGAAACAAAACAGAAAAAATAAACGCTCCTTAAGAAAATATCCTGAGTTGAATTTAATGCCTGTATATGCGGTTCTCTTTCTGCCAAATTAATTTTAGCGACAGCGAGAATATGATTAAATTGTGCACTGATGGATAAAGTAGATTCAAACAGATCATGGAAGAGTAAGGCAGTGGATTCAGCATTAGGAACATTAAGTAAACTGTCAATACTGGTTTTATCAGGTTGTTTTAGAATATTGGTAACAAAGCGTTCCGCCAGTCGTTCATAATCCGGGTTATTGGCCACTAATGAGGATAGAATCTGAACCAGCATCGTAGGAAGACGGCAATACTGTGACGTTTTTTCTACCGCAAAAAACGCTCGTATAATCTGGCGATGCTCCACACTATCTTCACTAAAAAAGGGGAGAAATGAACGAGCGACCTCTTGGTTTTCAATGCCGTTAACTATTTTAATTAATTTATATAACCCATTAATTTTGATGCCATGATAATTAAAATTTTGAGCCTTTTTATCCTGTAAGAGTAATAAAGATACCCTGGCACAACTGGAAGTTGCTGATAATGATTTCTCTGATTTTTCGCCCCAGCGTTTTTCTAATTGAGTGCGTGCTTCCCGAATGTCTTTTCTACTCACGCCAAATTTAAGCTTAATATAGTTCTTTATACTCACTTTAACGTAGTCATTTAATGCTTCTGAATCCAGTCCTCCACTCGAAAACTTGGATAATTTTTTCAATTCTTTCTCAGTCAGATTAATGACCTGCTTTAATTCATTAGAAGTAGAATGCATCTTAATGGTAAAAATTTCCCCCATTATTCTGAGCAATTTGTCTTCATTGTTTTTCGATGTTTTGCTTAATAAATTTTTTGTTTTTGACTCTTCAGTCTCTTCTTCAAGAAGAGTGACTAAATCCCCCTGCTTTTTTATTTCAGCAGACTCTCTAAATATCTGTAATGCTTCCAATCCATCGTTTAAGCCAAATTTTTGAGCTAACCGTTGTATTTCTTCAATCACAACAAATAGTATCTGATATCTCTGACGGGGGGTTAATTTCATAAAAAACTCTTAAAATAAAAACGTAACATTAAGGACATTATTACTCAGTGGCCAATTCCATGGTTACTGCTATAGCCAGTTTGGTAAAATTAGTCATATGATCGAGATTTAATAAATCCATAGTATCGGAAGAATTATGAATGTATGGATTTCTCTCCTCAAAATCCGATTCAGATGAAAACGCGGTGGGAACTCCCTCTTCGTTCCATGAGGCATGATCACTGCATTCATAGCCACATCGAGAATAATCAACAGGCACATGAAGATAGGTATCAATCAATTTTGCCATGTATTTGCTCAACCCTTTATCAGTATAATCGGTATAGACCCACATCGTAGGATCATCTGCATTTACTCTATAGCCGGTCATATCAAATTGCACTGCCGCTTTAACCGGGATGTGTTTATCGTGGAAATACTGAACTACGTATTGAGAGCCTGCCAAATTGCGAGTTCCAGCGGCATACCAGATAATATAAACAGGTCGATTAAGCTTGATTTTAGAGGCCATTAATACGCGGGCAGCCTCCATAATGGTCGCAGA
>NZ_CALMPD010000262.1 GCF_937871865.1 uncultured Legionella sp. | reverse complement strand
AATAAATACCTCATTCAACATAAAGCAATAGCGTTGCTGGTTGCTGGTTGCTGGTAATTATCGCAATTTTTATGACCTTTAGATCACTTGATAGACTTTCAACAGGCCAGCAATGCACTGCTATTCTACATTTATTACTTTTAAAGAATTTAGATCCTTTGCTTATGGATCAACCGGAAGATAACCTTGATAATGCATTTATCGCGGAAAGAATAGTATCTGAACTACGATTAGCTAAAGTTGCCCGTCAATTTATATTTACTACACATAACGCAAACATCCCTATTTTCGGGGATGCAGAATGGATTGGCATATTGGAAAATGAAGACGGTCAGGCAGTTATGTCCACTGAATGTCAAGGTGCTATTGATTCCGCGTCAGTAAAAGAAAAAGCCGCCAAAATATTGGAGGGTGGCCGTGCAGCATTTAATCAAAGAAAGCTAAAGTATGGCTTTTAAAGGAATTCATTATAATGGAACATTCTATTCGTAAAAAAATTCAAACCTTTATGATTGCTTTATTAGGAATGTTTTTTTTCGGTTCTCTCTATGAGATAGATTTATTTTTAAATAATTACCCAGCTGTTCAATTTTATCTCTACCTTATAATCACTTTGCTCATATCTCCATTCTACATCTATTTAATCGTTAGGACAGTATGCCACTACTATTCCTGGGTTAGTAAACTTTTTAATAGTTTCTTCATGAAGCCTTTAGTATTCATAACAGGCTCTTTGTTATATACTTTTGCAAATGCCTTAACCTCTCAACTGATTCAATCCATTTTTTATTTACCCTCGTCCTCTTTTCCTGCAACAGTATTTTTCTTGAGTTTCGTTTTGTCATTATCAGCGGGGCTTTTTTTAGTTGGATTGCTTTTGTATGCCCTTTATATCCCTATGCAAATTCATAAAAAAGAATTCCAACTTAGAGCACTAGGAGTTCATGCCATTAGCCTCCTATGTATCATTTCTGGATGGATATGCATTCACAAGTTAATAACTGAGGATACATTAATAAAAAAATTAGCCCTTTATTTTGATTACAAGGATATGGATTCACTCTCGCTAACGTGCGAAAAGCTCCCAGCACATTCGAAAATTTTATTCTTAGATAGCGAATGGGTTTCAATTGTTTATAAAGACTCTTTCAATAAGCGCGTTAAACTTTCTACTCTAAACTGCGCTTAACCACAACAAAGTATTAATCCACGAAAAATATGAATGGAGAGGGAATTGCCTCTAATTTAATTTTTGGCTTTTTACTAGCACATCCATCAAGCCTCTATTGCTCTAGGCCAATATGCTCAAATCGAGAATTGTGTATCTAAAAAATAAGGTGCCATGTATGGAAATGTTCACTAAGCGCGCAATTTCTCCTATAGGACACTGTCTTAACATGATAATTTATTTAACTGGGGTATAACCAATTAAAAAGTAAAGGTAGTTTTTCCCAATAAACTTCCGGTGGCTCAAGCTCATAAATTTGATGTGCCAACATACCTTCCCAATCAGCAATTAAATCTGCTTTCCCAGCCATTGCATTAACTGATTCTAAAGTAGGAACCACAACTTTTTTAAAAGCGCATTTCTTCTCTAAAGCCGAAAATAATCGCTCACGATCTGGAGACCACCTTGAATCATCAAAAAGATGTATAATATCATATAGGTCTCTAGGTCTCATTCGCTCTACAAAAGCACGCAGTTTTTCTGCGAAAATTTCTTCAATACAATAAGTATTAATTTGATAATCAAAAGAGCTGTCACCATATGGATGGTAAATTGATTTTTTTACTGTCGGCTAGAATGAGTATGAAAACGTTTTAATAGACAACGTGACAATCGGCTACCACATGAATCTTCTACATCTGAGATTTGGCTTTTTATTTTATTGTATCGATAATATACCCTTGGTACCTAAGTTTTTAAACCAGCATAAGCCATTAAACAACGAAAAAAAAGTGATATTAAAGTTAATACTCCAACACTACTGCCCCAAATTGTTATAAGCCAGCCCAATCGTTTCCACCATAACGTTTTCATTAATGATATCCTTCATTTGAAGTTATTTTTCCGCGAAATACATAATAAGCCCAAGAGGTATAAACCAGAATAAAAGGAATAATTGCTAAAGCCCCCACAAGCGCAAACCCCATACTTTGATCCGGTGCAGCTACATCACGTATCGAAATATTAGGGGGAATAATATTAGGCCAAAGACACTTATCCACTTCCTCCTGCTCGCTCAAAAATTAATTTATAAAATCCTTGTAAAATATGTGCTCCAGTGTACGTAGACCCTGTTTTCGGACAACATTAGTTCCCTTTTGCATAATATAGTCGTCATTTTTACTCAAAAAACAGTTTTTATAATTTAAATCGATACATGAGAGAGCTTCCTGGAATTAGGAATAACAAATTTTAGCCAATTAAAAACCCAAATAATGCAAATTCAAACCATTATGTGCAAATAACACCCCATAAAGTTGACTGCAAACTGGGGTTACGTACACACCAGGTCTAATTGAATATTATAGTCTTTTAACCAGTAGCTATAGTTCGAAACGTTAAGTTAACTCTAGGGGTACAGTCTTTTTTTGTTGGTGGCAGTCGGTGAAGCCAATTACTTTGTGTTGTCCCTTTCATTACAAGTAAACTGCCATGCTGAAGAACTGTTGAAATCATTTCTTTTGTTTTTTTATGTTTAAATGAAAACTTTCTTTCTGCTCCAAAACTAAGTGAGCCTATTGCTCCATTTTTCTTTAAATCTCTTTCAGCATCACTATGCCAAGCCATACCTTCATTTCCATCATGGTATAAATTAAGAAGACAGGAGTTATAAGTTTCGCCACTTTCTTTTTCTACAATTGCTTTTAACTCATCAAGAATGGAAATCCATAGCTTTGCTGTTTTAGTTACTTTTGAATAGGTATATGTAAAAGGCTGGGTTGCGTACCATGCTACTTTACGTTTGGTAATTATCTTTTTTCCATAGATAATTGCTTCATCATTTTCCCATTGAATAGTCCTTATTAATGAATTATAAAACTCATTGGCTATTTCTGATGGCATAATAGAGCCATAATAATACACTGTACCTTCATAAGGTAGTAGATTATGTAATTGCCCATTTATTTGTTCGATAAGATCCATGCGCTATACTCTTTTTTCATACAATGACCGCAAGGTCGATAACCATTTTCTATCGCTTCTTCTTCAGTTTTAAAAAACACCCTATTTTCGCGTTTCATGCGTTTTCCTGACTTACAATCTAGCGTGCCATAGATTTTTAATTTAGAATGGCCTCCGAGTCGAATAGTGCCATTCTTTATTTCATTTGATAGCTCAGCATGAGCTATCTGGATATGTTTGATCATATTTAGCTCACTGCATCATGAAAAATAATTCCCATTGCACATCGTTGCCCACTTTTAACTTCACTTACTCCATGACGCATGTTTACTCGATAATATCCTCTTACTCCTTTTGCTGGGCGAAAATTAGTAGTGAATAGGATCATATCTCCAATGCCTGGTTTTATTACAATTGCTCTTGATTGGCATCTTGGAATTTGTTCGGTCATCACAAACTCGCCTCCTGTGTAATCAACCTCAGGATTACTTAAAAAACATGCTGCTTGAATAGGAAAGTATACCTCTCCATATAAATCTTGGTGTAAGGTATTATACCCACCCTTCTTATACTGAAGGATTAGAGGGGTTGGCTTTAACTGTCCGCTTTGATGACAAGCTAATTGCAGCTCTTCAAAGGTTTTTGGAAATTTCTTTTCAATTTGCAATAAATTCATCCATGAGTTGGCGATTGGTACAAGTTTGGGGTAGATTTTTTCGCGCAACGTTTGTATCAAATCAGGAAGCGGATAATCCCAGTACTTATACAGACCAAGGCCAAAACGATGACGTTCCATAACCACTGTTTTTCTGTAGCCTTTGATATTATCAAACTCATTGATTAAATATTGGCACTGTTCTTTATTTAAGAATCCAGGAATAATTGAATAGCCTTTTTCATTCAGATCATTACCAATTATTTGCCAATCAACATTGTTTATTTTATTCGTTATTTCAAACATCTATCTCTCCATCCTCGCAGCTTCCCAACCTATAATTGCTTTTTTCTTAGTTTCTCCCCAAAGGTAACCGCTTATTTTTCCGCTGCTTTGAATTACACGGTGACAAGGGATTAAAAAAGCAACAGGATTGCTCCCAATAGCCGAACCTACAGCCCGTGATGACCTCGGATTTCCAATATCTTGAGCAACATCACCACCCCCAATTTCAGGAAAGTTGTCGCCTCTGAATTAAATTAATTGTGGGAGGC
>NZ_CALMPD010000261.1 GCF_937871865.1 uncultured Legionella sp. | reverse complement strand
TTTGATAACTATAAAAAACTCTGCCACTGGTATGAAAAAGAACAAAAAGACCGTGCATATGGCTTTTCATGGGAGCAACCCCAAGTGCGTTATGCCGACCAGCGCGGATTTTATAACATTTCATATAATGACGACTACACCCCAACAATGAGCTAAGGTTTAAGACGATGTATTCTAATCATGAACTAATAAATCTAAGAAGTAACGATACAATTCAGTCTCAAAGAGCATTGGCGCAAGCAAAGCACGACCCTCAGTCGGCGCCATCACTACACAATCTACTCTATGGAACCGAAGCCCCTGGTAACCTAAAACACTCGCAGCATGTATTGGCTCGCGCCTTATGTGGTGACCTTTATCATCTTGATGCATTGCTGCAGCAATGCACGCCTCTTGAACTGCTGGGCTCTTTGGGCTCAGATAATAAAATATGGATTGACCATCTGGAAGCAGAAAAAGAAGACGTAGCGAAACAAGAAGAAAAATCAGAGAGATCAATATTAGACCAGCTGCTTTCAGGAAAATCAACTACATTAAACCTTGATTTGGAAGACTTTGTAAAATCAGCATATACAAAAGTAAAGTCTAACATTGATTCGGGCACTACATCAGCCTTATGCGCCAAAGTATTGTTTACCAGAGCAATTCTGGGGCGGGTGGCCTTTGAGTTGAGCGGCAAGTGCATGGCAGAAGGCGCCTTTCTGTATGGTTTTTGGTTAACCACACTTCCTTATCACGCCAGTACCGAACTGGATGTCACTCTGGAACCGCGCCAAAGCCAACAAGCGTTTAATACAGTATTAGGCAAGAACTCTACTCCTGCATTCCTCTTCCACAGCTTTTATTATAGTGATGCAGGCAACGCCACTTTTGCTGCTTTAGAGCAAGTTCATCGTCGTAGCGGTGTGTATTGGATGAGACTTGCCCAAAACCTGACTCTCGACTCCTATCCAGAGCTGAAAGCTCTCAATAAAGCTCTTGGCACAACCAAAAACGGCCAGCAATTGATGCCCCTGGAATATTATCACCGTCACTTTATGGACAATGAAAATTCAGAAGGAAACCATGTCGACACGTTGTTTCCAGAGCGAGATTGGTGGTCGGATAATTTCAACTATCTGTTTTCAATTGAGTTACCTGCAGAGTTTCCCAACAGCCTCAAGTCCTACCAGCTTTCGGTGTACTTCAAATTACTGATGAGCGACCCTCTGCTCTCAACTGCTGCACGAAAAAAGTGCCTAAGCACAGTGGAGTCCTTTACTGACCCGCGTTTTGAATGGGTCAAAGACAGCAGTCTATTGCCCTTAAGTCGCTGGACTCACGAAATTGATCGCTTTCATAAAAAGCCTTTCGCACTTGAATTACATCATATGTTTTATCCCCTAATTACTCAAAGCGCCAGTGGAGGCTTACGAATCATTAAAGAGCAGATTTTGCGCTATTTACGCGATGGGAAAATTGACACTATAAAAATAAATCAGGATGAATCCCCAGCGTACGTTGCCTCTCTAATGCTTCGTAACCTGGAACTTAAGGCACTGGATAAATCTACTTCTGCTGAAGAGCAGCCTCTAATCAAAGCACATCTCGAACCGTTATACAGACGGCTGGATACCTTAATGGACATCGAGGCGCAGTACCAAATAAATCGCAAACAAGATTTTGAAGAAGCTCTGGGGAGGTATATAGAAAGTTTCATTAACGCTGGATTATCAAGCAATACATCAAAGCTGCAACCTCGTAATGAGTTTCGAAAATCAGGACAAGCAATAGAGTTAGCCAATGCCAAAAAAACATCAGTCAACAATATCCTTTACAGCCTGGCTTTTGACTCGAATATATTAGAACTCGTTAGCTTTTTAGCCCCCGCCTCAGCCGGGGCTATTTTAGCCACAAAAGCTATTGCGAAAGGAATTTCATCGGGCTACATTACGGATATTGCTAAAGCAACCATGGAAGCCATTTCCACCGATAAGGAAACAACGGATACAATCCTGGAATCGACGGGATTGTTGGATGAGGATATAGCGTGGGTTAATAAAAACAGTAAATGGTTAGAGTGTTTTCCCTATGCTTCAGAGTTGCTAAAATTTTATAATCAATGTACGACTTGGAATAAAGACAAGAGCTACAAACTAACAAGTAATATCAATGGCATGGCACACTTGGCTGACATGTTAAATAGCGTTAGCCCAGGTTCATGCATGGCAATGAGTGGGGTAGTTACCCAAGCACTCCACAATCATTATCTTCCCCTCACGAAGCTGCTTTCAACTAAAAGCCAGCAATTATTTGCAGACGCAATTGCCCACGCCTTGCTTGGTGGTTTAGTGGTACGGCATAAGCTGAACAAACCATCCAGCATCGGAAAAGGAAGTGATAAACTCTATGATATATTGCACGAGTGCATTAAAGTCCATGGGAAACATATCCTTGCCCTTGCACCTCCACTTTTGAAAAACGATGGAAAAACTATTACAGCAACCAAGATCGTTAATTCACCTGAATTAACTTTAACGCAAAAGCCAATATCTCCAGGCATTCAGCAATTCGGAATGTTTAAAGCTGATGATGCTCCTACAACACATCAAAAATCCACCACTCAGCAATTTATAAATTGTTGTTAAATTAAGAGAATTCCCCACCTGAAACGAGGTGGGGTATTATGCTCAGTGGAATCGTGAGAAACCGGAAAATCAACATGCACTTAAGCTAGTAAAGTACATATCCATTGTACACCTTATTTGTTCCCACGTGAGCGAACTACACTAGCCCAATTCATGCTAAAAAACTCACCTTACGCACGCCACTCGTTAGCAAGCCATATTTTTTAACTCCTGCATC
>NZ_CALMPD010000260.1 GCF_937871865.1 uncultured Legionella sp. | reverse complement strand
AACGCATAGTTCTTTTTCTCGGTTCTTGAGGTTGTTTTCATATTTTATCCCTACTGCCCATACTACCTTGAATATTTCCCACCACTGCTTGTCCACCTTGCTGCACCTCTACTCTTTCAACTATTATTTTTTGCCCCCCAACCCCTTGTAGTTTTGCAAGAATGTTTACTTGCTGAACAAAGCAATTAGCCAATTTTACTGTTGTATTTGTACAGTACTTTTTTAGCTCCAAGTCATCACAGTTATGTTGTATTAGTGTGATTACCGAGGGAAAATGTCGGACTAATTACCAAGCGATTTTGTCATTATACAATATGACTTGAATATGAAACAATCCTCACTAACCCACTTCAAGTGAGGATTTTGCTTTTATTACTCTAAGAGCACAAGTATTCATTTCTTCACGAAGCCAGATATCCCTTACCCCAGCAGGACTAATCTCAATATCACAGTTTGCTTTTAGTTGCGCCGATACTTGGGCTTGTCCTAGGTGAGGGTTTGTTAATGAGAAGTCGATGACCGTTTTCTCAACGTCTATGGTGGTTCTATTTTTGTGATGGATATCAGTTTGAAATGTCCGTTTTAGAGCAAGAGGGCCTTTATCCTTAAGTAGGCGTCTATTTTTATAAATTGTTTCCCGGGAACAACCACTGATACGCGCTGCTTCTGATACATTACCTAATTTTTCTGCTAAATTTATGGCATCAATTTTCTTCTGAACTTCTAAATCATATAGAGAAGGTTTTGTAGGCTCGATGACTTGAGAAACCGCGAGATGGCGGCCTGCAAAATAGACGATAAAGCCACCATTATTCTGCTTTCTAATTTCAATTTCTTGCTTAGCAATAGAGTGTTTGAGAGGTGATTCTATTAGATAAAACTTATTACCATAGCTGAATGTATGATCGTTACGAATTTTACGATATTCTTTTTCAACACAGATATCGTCTAAATTGACATGTTCAGGAACAGGGATGAACTCAGACATTACATTTTTAGCATTTACTGTAAGCATCTTTTTCCAAAACCCAGGAATAAAAACATTCTGTAGATAACGGTTGGCGCTTTGCATATCGCTAATATTTTGTAGGCGTAATTCTGGGATGAGACGGTCTTGGAATGTATTGAATGAGCGTTCAATACGCCCCTTTCCCTGGGCAGAGTTGGCGAATATGATTTCGATGCCGAGTTCTTCGCAGGCTCTTTGCATCTGTGAGAAGTGACATCGTTTTGGTCCACCGAATATGCCGGCTCTATCCACATACAAGGCTTTGAAAATGCCTCTTTTTTCAATAAAATCACGCATAACTTTCAAACAGCCTTGTGTGGTTTCAGACTTAAAAAATTCAGCATGGATTTCACTGGTTGCATCATCAATAATAGCAATTAGACACGATTTTTTATCCCCAAACCACCTGTGTGAACTACCATCCATTTGCAATAACAATCCCGAGGATTCCATTCGTTCTCGTCTTTTACGCACCTGGGAGCGTCTACGCTTAGCACGTTTTACATGATGAATCTCATGTGCCCAAGTACGCAAGGTCTCTCGTTTAATATTTATATTTTCATTAAGGTTTAATAGTTCAGCAAGATGTTGCAAATTGACGTCATAATATTTTTCTTTAATAAGGGACTGAACTTTTAACTTCAAGCTATCTGAGGTTTTGTTGACAGGAGCTCTACCAGTATTACCATGAATAGCAAATTTAATACCCTGGTTTCCATAGCTATGGAGATAACGTTCGATTGTTCGCCGAGAGCAACTAAGTAACTTCGCCGCATTATTAATGGTTATTTTACCTTCCGATACTTTAGTAATAACATCCACAGTTAGCTGGGTTTGTGAAT
>NZ_CALMPD010000259.1 GCF_937871865.1 uncultured Legionella sp. | reverse complement strand
CCAGCCTCGTGGGGTTGGGATGAATAAATCATCATTACGTAATTTTGTTTGAGTAGGCTGGCGCTAAACGAAGTGCAGCCCAGCAGGGGGCAATGTCTTTTTGGTGGTTCTCTTCTTCAAGCCGACCGCATATCGGCTTCGCTATTTGGATTGAATACGTAGTGGTTTGAGTAGGCTGGTGCTAAACGAAGTGCTGCCAGTAGGGTTAATGTTTTTGGTGGTTTGCTTCTTCATGCAGATTGCACCGGGCTACCAGCCAACATAATGTTTGGAACAGGGCGTGGTTTTGTTTGTAATGTTTAAAAATATAGAGAGGTACTGCACCCAAACAAAAAATGCGTTCTTAGGTGCAGTATAATTGATGAGATTAGAAACTGCGGAGTCGATAACTATCCTCTTCATTATCTTCAGCAACTGCTTCGATAATACTCATAATTGGTCTGGTTACCAAGCTTGCAGTACTAAAAGTAAGATTAAGAAGCTGAGCAACAAATGAACTTAGTATATAGTCAATGTTGTCTACAAAATCATCAAGCTCATTAGAGGTTTGGCTATCTAATAAATCTTTTGAATCTTGTTGGTTAAGAGTCCAATAATAGGCTGCTGCCATTAAAGAAGCGGTAGCATTGAATATATGAATCGCTGCATCAAGTGCAAAAGCTGCATCTAATATTGTGTAGTCCAGAATTGGAGTTACAATGAATGCAAGGTAATCTGATTCTTTCTCTTTAGTCTTTTGAATTGGTTGAAACATGCTCAACAAACGATGTCCTGTTGATTCAAAAGGTTTTCCTCTTAACAGAGGTTTGATAATTTGAGCCATTTGATATCTCTCTTGTAGTATTAAATGTCGCAGCAAGAATATCATGGAATTATTAAGGAATCCTTAAGGTCAAATTTTTTTCAAATAAATCATCTTTGTGTCAAAAAAAATTAAAGGAGAACGAGAGATTAATAATCTTATATATGGTCCTCATCTTAAATACCCAGAGAATTTTCTATTTCGAATTATCAGGTAAGTCCAGACGCTCTATTTTTATCCCTATTGGGCTCATTTAATCTTGTGTTCTGCTCGTCAATTTTATGAGTTAAACAATGCGGGTGACTTCATCATGATTGACAAATTCTCGAGCCTTTAAGAGACCTAAGAAGGGGATTCGAGTAAAGTTATTGGATTTATCAACAAAGAACAGCCATAATTTATCTTGAAATAAAGCAATCTAAATAGAACACTTTAAGAAGTTAATCTGCTGTATGACATTCTGATTAAAACTACTTGATAGGAATATTAAATGGCTGATCGCCTCAAAGCTTTGAGCGTTATTGCTGTACTTTCTTCTGTGTGTTCTTTTTCAGTATATTCTGATGAGATGTCATTTCCATGTAAGGATAATGAATCAAATTTTGATTTTGAATTAAAGCAGCCACTGACGAATAATCAATTTGTTAAGGGCTGGGGGCTTAAACCTAATACTTTGCAGATAAACCCTGAATTTTCAGTATGCATGAATAGTAAGGTGATTAATTGGAAATGGGAACGTTTGCTTGCTTCTGCTGATTATTGGGTTAAACAAAAACTAAATTATTGTCATCATTACCTTCCTGATTATTCTACCCCTTTAATAGATCGAGATGCTGAACTGCATCAAGGTGGATACTGCAGTACAGCTAAAAATATTATGCCTGGTTCCTTTTATTATCAGCAACAAGCACGATGGAATTATAAAGGTACTGGTTCTGAAACAATTGATAATTGGCTCCATAATACTATGTGGTATGGCATGGACTGCAGCAATTACACTGCCTTTATATATAATTTTGCTTTTGGTTTGAGATTTAGCAGTAATACAAAATTTCAGGCGGGTCAGAGAACAGATAAATCTCAAAATAATTTATCACCCAATCAACAATCAGATATTAATGTTCTAGATAACCCTGGTGCTGCTGGAAAATTAGTATGTCGAGATAATACTGTAGAGATAGAACATTCTTGCAAGAATCACGGTGGCTATTTATCTGTTATTGATGCATTCGGAGTTAAGCATCCAGGGAGTATTCAAAGCTCTGATTTAGCCGGATTGCATCCAGGAGATTTATTGTTTATTGCCACTTCTCGATCCGGAGCTGCTAATCCTTTAGCTGTAATACATGTGGTTATGTGGACAGGGAAGCAAGTAGGGCTTGGAGCAAATGATATTCATCCTGATCAAATCGCTCCGAATAAATTTTGTCCGCAAAAGGACTGGATGCCACATTCTGGTGATTGGATTATTACTGACAGTCATTATCAAGGTCCTGATTATCGAGTTATTACTCCGTGTTATTATTTAAATAACCTATGGGGGGTTAGACGGGTAGTTTTCTAAAAGTAATGGTGTCCTTTCAATTTCTCTTAAAATCACCCATTGTGCCTTTCTAGCTTATTTACCCAATTAATGTTTTAATTGGCGAAGTTATTTATTGATAAACATCTCCGACATAAACGATGATATTACTAATACTGTTTTAGTGATTAAATTTAATTACCACTACAGCCGTGGAGTTCGAGCACTTAGCCTTGCTTTATGAATGGAGATCTTGATCTAAAAGGTATGATATTTAATATGATTCGACTTGGATTTATAACAGCTCTCTTATGTTCCTTTGTTATTTCAAGCTGTTTTGCTGGAAACAAACAAATTGCGATTACTATCGATGATTTGCCATTCAGAAGTGGAGAAGAACATTTTTATAAAATAAGAGATGTACTTTTAAAACATAAGGCGCCAGCTATTGGGTTTGTCGTAGCTGAATGGGTTAATGACAACACTATTCCTCAATTGAATGCTTTAAAAGCAGATGGTTTTTTGATAGGAAGCCACTCCTATTCGCATAGAAGTTTAAGAGAGATACCTGCGGATGAATATATAGAAGATATCGCCAAGGCTGATTCAATTCTTGCTCCTTATATGACCAGCCCTAAATATTATCGTTATCCCTATCTTGCAGAAGGACGGTGGTGGTGGGTTAGAAACAAGGTGTACGATTATTTACGTGAACACGACTATGTTAAAGCTCCGGTCACTATAGACAGCCGTGATTTTCTATTTGATGTTGCTTCAACAGAGAGCGAGTCTAAAATTGCAGAAATCAAAAAAAACTATATCGATTTTGTATGGTCTAAAACCCAAAAAACTGAAAGTAGTGGCAAAAAACAAATTTTATTAATTCATGCAAATTTGTTGAATAGCTATAGTCTGGATGATTTGTTAACCATGTTTGAATCTCATGGTTATGAATTCATCAGTTTACCTGAAGCACTTAAATAAAGGACGACTCTAATTTTTATGTTGGGGATATTAGAACAAATTCCCGAATAGGTTAGAGTTAAATAGAATAACTACTATTAATAATTTATGTAATGATTATGAATAATTTAATCCATGATATCAGACCCGCTACTGTTGATGATGCAGAAGCTATTGCTGTCAATCATATTCTGTCATGGCAGGGGATGTATAAGGACTTCATTCCTGAGTCTATTTTGCAGGAATTATCTATTCCAGATAGAACACAACAATGGCGTGATTTGATCAACCAAAATGTGAAAGTATTGGTAATTGAAGTTGCGGATAAAATAGTAGGATTTGCCAGTATTTGCGCTTTTCGAGATGATATTCGGAATGGAGAGAATGGGGAGATCAGTGCTATTTATTTGCACCCTGATTATTGGCGCTTAGGATTGGGTACCAAACTGTGTCTCGCTGCTTTAGATGAATTATCTTTGTCAGGATACAAAACTATTTATCTTTGGGTTTTATCTGATAACCATCAAGCACATAAGTTTTATGAATCTTTAGGTTTTCAAGCTACTGATTCAACTAAAATGGAAGAGTTTTATATTGGTGGGGCTTTGTTAGAGGAAACTCTTTATAAAAGAGAGCTGTTATCTAAAGACTAAATGATAAAACCAGCCTTTAAACGCTGGTTTTTGCATTAGATTTGTTGGAATTAATTAAATCTCCCAGATTGAAAAAGATTGGGAGTCATCCAATGGAACAATAGGTTGTTTTTTCTCTCTTTTCTGCATAAAAGAATTTATTTGCTGATCTTCAATATCGAAAATTGACGTGCTTTAATAGAAGCACACACCCGGTTAAGATCGTAATCTTAAGCTGG
>NZ_CALMPD010000258.1 GCF_937871865.1 uncultured Legionella sp. | reverse complement strand
TAAGGGCGATGCTCTCCCAGCTGAGCTAAGCACCCTGAAAGCTTGTGCGCATTATACATGTTTTTTTGAATAATGCTCACATTTATTTAACTATTTTTCTATTTTATTCAAAATAATTTTTTAATTGTCAGACTTAACAAAAGTAACGCATAATAAATGCGCTACTTGTAATTTTTCTTACCCTAAATCACTCATGGTTGAAACGGCATGATAGCCCGCATCCACATGGACTACTTCGCCTGTAATGCCTGATGCTAAATCAGAACATAGAAACGCTGCTGTATTTCCAACTTCATCAGCAGTTACATTTCTTTGTAAGGGAGTAATATTGGCATATGCTGCCTGGATTTTACGGAAATCTTTAATTCCAGCTGCCGCAAGCGTTTTAATAGGTCCTGCGGATATTGCATTAATTCTTAAGCCTCTCGGACCTAAACTTGCTGCCAGATAACGCACTGAAGCTTCAAGGCTCGCTTTGGCAATTCCCATGACGTTATAATTAGGGACTGCTTTTTCTGCGCCATAATAACTTAATGTAAGGATTGAACCTTGAGTGTCTTTCATCATGGGTAATGCAGCTTGTGCTAAACCTACCAGGCTGTATGCACTTATATCATGCGCAATTCTAAAGCCTTCTCTATTGGAACTCTCAAGAAAATCGCCACTGATTTGATCTGCTGGTGCATAGGCAACTGAATGAATCAGGACATCCAGCTTATCCCAATGTTGTCCTAAATTGCTAAACAGGGCATTGATGTCTTCATCTCGCGCGACATCACAAGGAAAGGTTAGAGTTGAATTAAACTCTGCTGCCATGGTTTCCACACGGGATTGTAATTTTTCATTTTGATATGTAAATGCTAATTCTGCACCTTGAGCATGGAACGCTTTGGCTATACCGTATGCAATAGAACGATTACTCGCTAATCCAATAATTAAAGCCTTTTTTCCAGATAAAAAACCCACAGTATTCTCCTTACTATTACTCTTTTTTGGTAGTATGTGATGCTAATAGTTCACGCATTTTCGCTTGAATCATCTCAATCGCTATTCTATTTTCACCGCCGCGTGGAACAATAATGTCTGCATATCTGCTCGATGGTTCAATGAATTGAAGATACATTGGTCTTACAGTTGTTTCGTATTGGTGCAGTACTGACTCAAAAGATCGGTGACGTTCAACCACGTCTCTTTTCAAACGACGGGTAAGGCATACATCAAGAGGAGTAGACATGAATATCCGAATATCCATTATTTCTCTAAGTGCTTTGTCGCTGAATAAGAGAATGCCTTCCAAAACGATAATGGCATGTTGTCCTATCGTTCTGGTTTCTGACAATCTAAGATGTTTTGAGTGTGAATAAATAGGAATATCTACTGATTTGCCTAACCTTAGTTGGCGTAAATGGTCGCAGAGCAGAGTGTGATCAAATGAATCAGGATGATCGTAGTTTATTTTTTCGCGCTCAGCAAATGGCATATGGCCATTGTCTTTATAGTATGCATCCTCTGATATTACAACTACTTGTTCGGAGCCTAACTCACTCACAATAGTATTTGCTAAAAGACTTTTGCCCGATGCTGAGGGACCTGAAATTCCAATTATTATAGCTTGCTTAGTCATGATTATTTCGTAAAAAATTTTGCGCAAATAGTAAAGCTATTTTGCGCTAAATTCAATTGATTCAGAGGATTTCATGTGGATATCACTGGAAATATCGACAAATTTTTATTTTATTGGAATATTATCATCAATTTTGTTGGCTATTGTCACTATAAGAGTTACTTATAAACTCAACAGCTAAATGCCAGAGCAGGGAGAGAGGATTTATATGTTTTCCCCTCTCTATCACTAGTGTATAGAGAGGGAACATCATGTTTTTCGAATTTTATTTGAACCTTAAGTTAAATGTAGCCTTAATCCAGTTTTTTAAACTCTTTTAATACTTCATTTAATGGTTTGCCTACAGCAGCAGAAGGGTATTTTACTACTAATAATGCTGACAATGTTGGTGCAATATCGGTAGTGGAAACCGGTCGTGAAATAACCTGAGGTGTAAAATTAGCATTAACAAATAGCAGGGGAACATGACTGTCGTATTGCCAAGGAGTTCCATGGGATACTTTATCTTCTTTTTTTTCTTTACGGAACTGATAAGGAGGAGGGACCATATAAATATCGCCTGCACGATATGGGTAGGACATACGATCAACTTTTGCTGATAACCAATCTTTTTTGACATCAGCCATCGGCAAGGAATAGGCTCTGAATAGTCCTGGGTTTAAGGATAAGGCGTTCGCTACGTATTTGCTGACCTGAGCCAGATCAAGTTTATGATTGTTTATCACCTGATGATCTAAATAAATAAAAGGTGGATTCACAGACATTAACGCCTCTTCTGGAAGTGAGTATTGTTTGCTGAGCAATTGTCTGATATTTTGTTCAACCAAAGTATAATCGATTGGTTTTGCCTCTGGGATATGATTCGCCTTAAGGTATGATGGACTATCACTTACCCCGTGATCCGCTGTTAGTACTATCAATATATTTTCCAAGCCGATTTCTTTGTCGAGGGCAATAAATAAATGCGCCAACGTTTTATCAAGTTGCAACAGGTTGTCTTCAGCTTCCAGGCTATTGGGGCCAAACTGATGACCTATGGCATCAACCGCGGAAAAACTAATTCCCAGATAATCTGTTTTATTCGTTGATTTACCTAATTGCTCATTTATTACTAATTGTTCTGCGAAGTGTGCAGTTAATTCATCTGCTTTTGGTGTTCTGGATAGTGATTTAAAATACGCTTCAGAAGGTGGATTTATAATATGATGAGGAAATTTTTGACCGAAATCACCATAATTTTTTTTAAAGGGTTTTGTATTTTTATTTTGGTAATATGAAATAGGTTCCGATAGTTTCCATTCATAAGCTTTAGGTTCATAAAGTTTATTCCAGTTTTGAACCCAGGATGGATAGTGGGAATAATAGTAACTACTGGTTATAAAGCCTCCATTGGTTTTATCAAACCAGAAGGCCTTGCCTGTGTGTCCTGCAAGCGTTATTGCTGAA